>CAXMLT010000067.1:0-1502 GCA_964194245.1 uncultured Hyphomicrobium sp. | reverse complement strand
AGATGTGTATAAGAGACAGAGCTAAGGCTTAGCGTGAGCTCGCCCGCAGTGGGCTCGAGAATTTGGCATAGCTCGCTAGACGCTTAGCTTCGAGGTCGCCGCGGCTGACGGCGGCGCGCACCGCGCACCCTGGCTCGCTGTCATGCCGACAATTGCGAAACTTGCACCCGGTGGCCAGGCCTTCGATATCGTCAAAATCGTTTCCGGAATTTTTGGCGGCATTCCATAGCTCCAGCCCCCGCATTCCTGGCGTGTCGATGATGGCGCCGCCTTGTGGGCGCAGGAACAGTTGGCGATGCGTGGTCGTATGCCGCCCACGGCTGTCGTGGGCTCGGACTTCCTGCGTTGCTTGCGCTGCGCGTCCCAGAAGCTCGTTCGTCAGAGTGGACTTGCCCACGCCGGATGAGCCGATGAAACCCACGGTCTGATTGCCCGCGAAATATTTCTCGAGCGCCTGAATGCCTTCGCGATCGCGCGCGCTGATGGCGTGCACGGTCACGCCGGGAGCGATCGCAACGATCTGACGTGTCGTCTCACCGGCATCGTCGGCGAGGTCTGCCTTGTTGAGCACGATGACCGGAGCGGCTCCGCTCTCGCGCACTAAGGCGAGGTAGCGCTCGATGCGCGGCAGATTGAGGTCCCCATCCGCGGCCGTCACGATAAAGACGACATCAACGTTCGCGGCCAAGAGCTGTGGCTGACGTTCACCCGACGCCCTGCGAACTAAGGCGGTGGTGCGCGGCAGGACGACCTCGATCGTGCTGGCGCTGTCGCCCGCGGCCAGGCGCACGCCGACGAAGTCGCCCACGCCGGGAAGATCGGAGCGTTGAACAGCCGAGTTGCGAAGGGAGCCTGTCGTCCCTGCCGTCAGCTCAATCGAACCGGTGGCGACGCGATAGTGGCTGCGATGCTCGGCGACGACCCGAGCCGGCACCAGGCCGTGGGCGGCATGGGCCGTGAATTCCGCTCGATGTCGCTCGCACCAACCCAACGCGTCGAGTGTCATGTCTCGGCCTCCTCGGCGTTGACCGCGCGCTCTTGCCCGACCAATCGGGCCGACCAATCAGCCCGAAACAAGCGTTCTGATGTCCAGTTGTTCGGGCCGTTCACGCCTGAGGGACAAATCAGACCGGCACCAAGACAACGCTAGCACTCGAGCGGTCAGAGTGCTAAGAGATATATTCCTGACGGTTAGGCCCGTTTCTCAACGCGCCGAAATCCGTACAGCCCCAAAAAAATGAAAGATTTGAGGATTTCAATGAAATTCCGGCCTTTGCACGACCGCGTTGTCCTTAAACGGCTCGAAGAGGACGCCAAAAGCGCGGGCGGCATCATTATTCCCGATACTGTTAAGGAAAAGCCGATGCGCGGCGAAATCGTCGCGGTCGGTCCCGGTCTGCGCGACGAAAGCGGCAAGATCACCGCGCTCGACGTCAAGGCGGGCGACATCGTGCTGTTCGGCAAGTGGTCAGGCACCGAGGTCAAGATCGACGGCGAGGATC
>CAXMLT010000066.1:0-12358 GCA_964194245.1 uncultured Hyphomicrobium sp. | reverse complement strand
GTCCTTGACCGGGCAGGCGTCGGCGTCAACGTAGAGACTGAGAGTTGGGCTCGGGGTGTCGGTCACTCGGCTTATATGGATTGCTCTTCCGTTATTGGTCGTCCGGCCACGGCTGCCAGCGCCGCGGGCAGTCTGTAAGTCAAACTTGGGCAGCCGACCTCGATTGTTAAGACCCTCGGCACCACATAGAGCCATGCCCAAAAGAGCTTTTATACCGTTCGGTGGCGTTCACGGATGGCTCGCCGACCTTGCGCTTCCTGCCAACAAGCGGACGCGGAACGAGCCCGTCATAAAATCCTACTACGTTGCGGTGGCCGAGCAGCATCGTGCCTTGGCCGCGATCCGCATGCACGCGGGGGTGCCGGACGGCGCCGATCTGGTGGCGCGGCGTGGGTTGTCCCTGCAGGAAGTCCAAAGGTTGAAGATGAAGCCGGGCGAAGTCTTGGACATCTGAGATTTAACGCAGGCAAGGTACAATCGCCTCGCTTATAACAACAAAAGGAAGCGGTCGATGGCGCGCCCGGTGGACTACCGAAAAGGTCGCGGCAGCAAAGGCGTCCACACCGAGGACGAGACGGTACCTCTCGGCAAGAAGGACCAGGGCCGGAAATCGCCTCCTCTTGACCAAGACGGGGGCGCGGAGAGCGCCCGAGCGCGGCCGGCAGGTCAGGGCAAGCACGATGCGGGCCACGAGGGCCAGGCGAGCGGCCGCAAGAAATCAAAGTAGCCATTTTCCGCTTCATCAGTCGCGTGTTTGGGCGCCGAGCGGCATCCAGAGATTCGAGATAACGAATTGGCGCCAATCAGCGACGCGCAGCATCGGTGCAGCGCGCGAGTTCGGTCGTGCGCCCAAGCCATCGGCTTTGCCAAAAGCGCGGCGACCTTAGTGCCGTCGACAATTCGTCGACGCAATCGTAGGCGCGCTTGCGGTCGGGCTTGGACGCGGCGGCCTCGTCCTTCCAGGGCCGATCTTCAGCGCGATGCTGGCAAGGCGCTCGGGATCGAAGCTGCCATCCGCCATGAAGCACACGTGTTCGGCATCATGGAATTGGCAATCGAAGCAGCTCCACGTTCGTTTCATGCCTGTGCGCTTCATGCGGCTCCGCCCCGATCAGCAACCGAGAATAGCCGATGACGGGAGTCGTCAAGATCACGCTGACCGAAGAATCGACAGGGATCAACACGGCGCCCCTTGTCAGCGGGGCGCGCAAGTGATGGAAAATCACCGCCGCTTCACAGGGGGCATCGCGCGCCGGCTGCTTGATGCCGCCGAGCCGGCGAAGCCGGATCAGAGGGGAGATCGTCCGTGTCCGTGAGAGTTCGCATCCTGAGCCTTGGCCTTGCAGTGGCCGTTGGCGCGCTGTCGTCGACATCGCTCTCGGCCCGCGAGTGCAATTTCGGGGAGCTCGCCGACAAGGAGGGCGAGCCCGCGACCATGACCGCCAAGATCAAGGAGATCGAGCAGCAGGAGGACAACGCGAAGCAGCTCTTCATCACCCTCGACAACAGCGGCACCGACCATTGCTTCTCCTTCATCACCGGGCTGGCGAAGGCGGCGCTCGGAAGCTGCAAGGTCGGCAAGACGGTGACGGCGACCGGGAAGATCCACGCCGGCATGGATGCGTGGTGGGGCCTCGACAGCGTGAAGTCGGTCAAGTGCCAGTAGCCGCCGCGGGCCCTCAGGGTAGCCGCTCGGCCGTGACGTCGAACGCCGCGACAACCTCCAGGGCAACCCACTGAGCGCCCGTGCCCGCGCCTACGCCGTAGTCGGTGCGCAGCAAATCGAGGTGGCCTGTGGCGTGCAGGGTGTTGCCGCTCACTTCGACCGTCGTCGGCATGACGATGGCCTTTGACACATTGCGCAGGGCGAGCGTGCCGATGGCGTCGTAATCGTGTCCGCCTTTCGCCCGGAACGATTGCACTTCGAGTATGGCGCGCGGGAACGACTTCGCGTCGAACCAGGCTGCTTGCGGCAGCGTCTGGTCCTTTTCCTTGTCTCCCGTCGCGGCGCTTGCCATGTCGACGCTTACAGCGACGTGGCCGGCCTCAGGATTTTCGGGATCGAAGGTGATGCGGGCATCCCAGCGGGAGAAGCGTCCGTCGAAGGACGTGCCCGACGCAGAGCCCACGAAACCGAGCCAGCTTTTGCCTGCCACGATCTTCCAGTCGCTGGCTCTCGCGGAGCAGGGCGACAGGAGCAGCAACGCGAACGCAACGCAGCAGGCCGTCGCGCGGCCTGGCGTCTCAATGCGGTTGCGCACGATCGAACTCGCAGCTGATGACGAGCTTGACCTCATCGCCCACGAGCGGGACGAAGTTCTTGATGCCGAAGTCGGAGCGTTTGAGCGTGCCAACAGCATCGAAGCCGACGACGTAGAGCTGGGTCATTGGCGGCGTACCGGCGCCGTTGAAGGTAACGTCGAGCGTCACCGGCTTTGTCACTCCGTGCAGTGTGAGGTCGCCGGTGAGCTTGCCCGTGCCCTCTCCGGTGAGCTCGATGTTCGTCGACTTGAACGTCGCCTTGGGAAATTTCGCCACGTCGAAGAAGGCATCCGACTTCAGCTTCGCGTCGAGCTTGGGGTCCGTGGTGACCATCTTGTTGATGTTGATCGTGATCGACAGCGGGCTCTTAGCGGGCGCGGCCGGATCAAGATCGAGGCTGCCGGCGAGATCGGTGAAAAAGCCGTAATAGGTCGAGAAGCCCAGATGGTTGATTGAGAAGACGACCTTCGCGTGGCTCTTATCGAGCGCGTAGTGTCCGGCCTGTGCTTTCGCCAGATCGGCAGCGACGCCAGGCTGCGCCAATCCCGCAAATGCGGCGGCAGCAGCGGCAACGAGCGCAACGGTGCGGATGTTCACGGCGGCTCTCCCCCTAGTTGAGCGCGGTGGCATAAACACGCCAATATGTTGGCGTTGTGATCTTGAGGCTGTTCCCTAGGTAACAGCGCCCGGGTCGAGGAACGTACTCTGCTGCGCGACCTGCGCGCGGCGAAAGGAAGACGGCAGCCGCGCGCAACGGCTTCTCACATCGCATCAGGGGGTTACGATGGCGCTCAAGCGGCAAAAAGTAGTCTTTCCAACCACGGCAAAGGTTACGGCGGCGTTCGTTCTGGCACTGCTGGCGGGCTCCCCGGCGGCCGCGGTGCCGACGCCGTTCGACGTCGTCAAGGGAAGCTGGGTCGGCGGCGGCACGCTCAACTTCAAGGATGGTCGCAGCGAGAAGCTCGCCTGCACCGCCTACTACACGAGTTCGGGCGAAGGCGAAGCGCTGACCACAGCGCTCCGCTGCACCGGACCGTCGGGCAAACTCGAGCTGCGAAGCCACTTGAGCTACGCCGGCGGCAAGGTCAGCGGCAGCTGGGAGGAGCGCACCTACAATGCCTCGGGCGACGCGTCCGGCACGCTCACCCCCGGCAATCTGCGCTTGAATATCGGCGGCGGCGTCGCGGGCAGCATGACGGTCGCATTCTCCGCCGCCAGCCAGACGGTCTCCATCACGCTCGCCACGAGCGAGGTCCCCGTGAAGGCGATGCATTTCGACTTCAAGCGGGGCTGAGAGCTAAGCCGGGCGAGGCTCTCGTGCCAGGCAAACGCACATGGCCGACGCGCAGAAGCGCCGGCAATGAGCACCGCGAGCGGGCCCCTCGGACTTTGCGCAGCCTACTTGCAGGCCTGGCGGCGCGCGTGGCAGGTCGTCGTGAAAGTGTCGTCCTTGCAGCTCACCGCGACGGCGCCCTTGGGCCGCTCGCCGTGGTCGGCGATGGAATTCTTGAGCGCGGCGTTGGCCATGAACACCGCAAGATCCTTGGTGATCATCGTCGCCTCGCCGCCCGCGCGGCGGCAGCCGGCCTCAGCCGACGTCGCGGCCATCACGCCGCAAAGCGCAATTGCGCAGCCCAATCCAATCGTGGTCATGCGTGCCATGGAAAGCTCCTTACGTCTCGCCCGGCGGACCCCACCGATCCGCCGGCTGACTGAGTTCCTAGCGCAGGTAGGCTGCTACAACCAGTCGCGCGCGGGCACGCTCAACGGGAAATGTGCGTGACAATCCGATCAAACAGCCGCCGCAAGCCGCCTGTAATCCAGTCCGTCAGCATTGGGGAAAAGCCGATGGCCGCAAGCTCGAGCCTTATCAAGCGCATGCTGGTCCAGACCGTCGTCTGGCTGGGGATCACCGGAGCGCTTTTGTTTATCTCGGCGGGGACGCTCGATTGGCCGCAGGCTTGGATCCTTCTGGCCGAGCTCGGCGGACTGGGCCTGCTATCCGGCTTTGTGATCGGGCAGCACGACCCCGCGCTATTGCGCGAGCGTATGAGCGGCCCCATCCAGAAGGAGCAGAAGAGCTGGGACAAAGTCCTGATCTCGATCTTCTTTGCGCTGTGGATGAGCCAGTACGTCCTCAACGGGCTCGATGCGGTGCGCTTCCACTGGTCGGATGTGCCGCTCTGGCTGCAGGTCGTCGGCGCCCTTGGCATCGCCTTCGGCTTCTACGCCTTCCACGTGGTCATGATGACGAACACCTTCGCCGCGCCGGTGGTGAAGATCCAGAGCGAGCGCAAGCATCAGGTGATCTCCACGGGCCCCTACGCCTACGTGCGCCATCCGATGTATGCCGGCGCGGTGCTCATGATCCTCGGCACGCCGTTGCTGCTTGGCTCCTGGTACGGGATCATCGTCGCCGCGGTCTTGCTTGCGCTCCTCGCCCTGCGCGCCGTCAAGGAGGAGAACACGCTCAAGGCTGAGCTCGAAGGTTACGACGCCTACGCTGCGCGCGTGCGCTACCGGCTGGTTCCCGGCATCTGGTGATGCGCCAATTCTCCCGTTGACCCGGCGCCAGTATCGTGGCTCGCCTCTTGCTCCCAACGCGAGGAGCATTCGATGCCGCTCATACGTTTCGACCTCATCAAGGGACGCACCGACAAAGAGATCGCGGGCCTACTCGATGCCGCACACGAGGCCATGCTGGAAGCGTTCCGCGTGCCAGTGCGCGACCGCTACCAGATCGTGCAGGAGCACGATGCGAGCCGACTGCGCATCGAGGACACGGGGCTCGGGATCGAGCGGACCGACAAGGTCGTCATCGTGACGGTGACGAGCCGCCCGCGCTCGACGGAGCAGAAGCAGAGCTTCTACCGACTCCTGTGTACGGCCCTGCAGAAGAAATGCGGTATCGCGCCGAGCGACGTGATGGTGAGCATCGTCGAGAGTACTGACGCCGACTGGTCGTTCGGCAACGGGGAAGCGCAGTTTCTGACCGGCAAGCTCGGCGCGTCCGCGAAAGCGTGAGCGCGGCATTCTTCCCGGGCCGGTAGCCGGATTGGCTCAGCCGGCGAGCACGATGTCGAAGGTGCCGGCGAGCGCCTGCGCCTCGATGCCGTCGCCCGGCTCCAGCTTGACGATGACGCTGTCGCGCTGGCGCCGGTCGGCGATGCCGTTGAGGATGCCATCGCGCGCGTTCAGCGGTTCGCCGGCGACGTACATCTGCGTGATGAGGGGTGTACGGCCGGGCGCGGTTATGGCGAAGTGGATGTGCGGCGTGCGCCCGGGATAGGCGACCGGCTTGATGGTGCGGAATGTGTAGGAGCCTTTGGCGTCCGAGCGCGCCTGTCCGCGCCCCTGGAAGCCCGCGTCGCGCGTGCGCAGCCAGTGGCTGTCGCGCGGATGCCGGTAGATGCCGGTCGCGTCGCACTGCCAGATCTCGATCGCCGCATTGGGGATCGGCGCGCCCGACGCATCGAGGATGCGGCCGAGGACGTGGGTGATCTGCCCTTGGGCGTGCGCGGCCGCGCCCCTCACCACGACGAGATCGTTGTCGATGTCGCCGCTCCAGTCGGTTGGATAGAACGGGCCTTCGGTCTGCGCCGGAGTGGCGACGAGGCTGGTTGCTGCGGCAGCCGGCAGCATGCCCGGCAGCAGCGTTGCCGCGGCGGTGGCAGCCATGCCGCGCACGACGTGCCGGCGGCCAATCTGCGGCGTGAGGACGCGAGACATCAGGTTCTCCGGAATTTGTGGAATGGATTTGTGCCGCCCACCGCGGCCGCTTTGAGAACCAACGCGAGGGCAACGGTGTTTCCGTCGACAGCGTTGCAATGCAGACCTGCAGTCTCGACAGCGCTGCCGCGCTGCGGCTTACTGCCGCCGCAACATCCGAGGAAATGACCGCAATGCCGTTTGCAAGCCTGCAAGCCTATCTAACGCCGATCCTGATGCTCTTCTGCTCCAACGTGTTCATGACTTTCGCCTGGTACGGGCATTTGCGCTTCAAGGATAAGCCGCTGCTGCTCGTGATCGTCGTCTCCTGGGGCATCGCCTTCTTCGAGTATTGCCTTGCGGTGCCGGCGAACCGTTGGGGCAGCTCGGTCTACGCGGCCGCGCAGCTCAAGACGATCCAGGAGGTCATCACGCTCATCGTGTTTGCAGGATTTTCCGCGCTCTATTTGAAGGAGCCGCTCGGCACCAACCAGTTTATCGGCTTTGCGCTGATCGCGGCCGGAGCCTTCTTCGTCTTCCACGGCAAGGGAGCCTGACATGGCCCAAAAGGACTTGGCCGAGAAGCGCATCGCTCTCGTCACCGGCGCCAACCGCGGCATCGGGCTCGAGATCGTGCGGCAGCTCGCGCGCCGCGGCCTGACAACAGTGCTCGCCGCGCGCGATCTCGCGAAGGGGCACGCCGCCGCTGCGAGTTTGAGCGCCGAGGGCTTGGACGTGCCTGCCGTCGCCATCGACGTGACGGAGGGCGAAAGCGTGCGCGCCGGCGTCGCCGATGTGCTCGGCCGCTTCGCCCGCATCGACGTGCTCGTCAACAATGCCGGCGTCCTCAAGGAGGGCTTCTCGCCCGAGGACGCGAGCGTGTTCGAGGCGCCGATTGACCTCGTGATGCAGACCTTCGCCACCAACACCGTCGGGCCGCTGCGCCTCATCGAGGCCGTCGTGCCCGGCATGCACGAACGCGGCTACGGCCGCGTGGTCAATCTCTCTTCGGGTGCGGGGCAACTCTCTGACATGGGCAGCGGATTTCCCGCTTACCGCATGTCGAAGGCGGCGCTCAATGCGCTGACGCGGCTCACCGCAGCCGAGCTTGGGCCGGGCGACGTCAAGGTCAACGCCATGTGCCCGGGTTGGGTGCGGACCGACATGGGCGGTCCCAACGCGACGCGCACTGTGGAGAAAGGGGCGGAAACGGCGGTGTGGCTGGCGACGCTGCCGGCGGACGGGCCCTCGGGCGGCTTCTTCCGCGACCGCAAGCCCATTCCCTGGTGAGCCGGCCCCTGATAAGCCGGATGCGCTTAGCCTAGAGCCCGCGCACCAAGTTGCCGACCATCAGCGTGATGTAGGCGGTGATTGCCAGCCAGAACTCCTGATGCGGCAGGTAGTGCGGCACGCCGAGGAGGCCGATCTTGGTGATGAGTGCCAGGAGAGCGAGCGTCAGCGCCACAAGGAAGATCGCAATGCCCGGTGGGTTGAGCCGCATGTCCGAAGTCCCCCTCGATGCTTGCCTTGCAGCCCGCGCGGTTCCGTGGCGCGAGGCCGCCAGCATATCACGAGGCCCGGCGTCACAGGCAACAGCATACGCCCGCGATCCTGCGCGGGCGTGACAGCCCGTAGAAGGGCAGTTCAGAGCGGCTTAGAGGGCGCGGGCTGCCTTGGGCGAGGCCAGCGTCGGCAACGCGTCGTCGGCTTCGATCAGGAAGCGGACGGGCCGGCTCTCCGGGCTCGCCTGATCCCGACAGGTAACGAGCAGAAGCCGGGTCGGGCGCTCCGACGAGATCGGAATGAGCTGGGAGTCGACCTTGTCCACGGTGACCACATGCAGAACCTGGTCATGGCCGCCCGAGCTGATGGTGACGCGGTCGCCCACGGCGACGGGCTTGGTGAACGGCGCGCTGGCGTCGTGGACGACGTGCGTGAGCCAGAACTGCTCGCTGCCGGCCACGGTGGGGGAGGCATTCTTCATGGTGTTGGGCTGCTCGGCGCGGGAGGCCAGCGCCCGCTCGAAACCCCGTTCGACGACAGTGTCGCTGCTGCCGAGCGTCATGGCCGCTGCGCCGACCCCGATCGCCACGATGCCCAACGTTGCAACCGGCAGGTTCGTCAGCCGCAAGGGACGTTTCGCCATGATTCGCTCCGGGTTCGGGCCAAATCCCCGCAAAAGCAGGGACTTCAGGGGTTACTTGGCAGACCTTAAGCCTACATTACCAGATGTTAGGAGTGGAGGAGAGACCGTCAAGGGCTCCCAGCAGAGCCCGAGCCTCTCCTCCACGCACCTCACCGCGGGGAGGCGTACTCGCGGCGAAGGTGTCTGAAGAAGGCAAGGTTGAACGCAACGAGTGCCGAAAAGATGGCCGCCAGCAGCACATACGCAGTGTCGCGGGTGGTGCTGCGCAGGCCGGATACGGTGGCGGAATGCGGTACCGGGACCGCAGTGGCGACGACGGCGGCCGCGATCAGCGGGCTATCGTCGAGGGAGAATTTGAGCAGGTCGCCGGCACTGGAGCTCATCGAAAGGATACCGCCCAGACGGTGAGTCGCGGGTGAGCGGCTCTCATAGGCGCCGACCGCAAAAGCGAACGCTACGAACAGGACAAGCCCGAAGAGTGCATCCGCTACCGTCCGGAGCACCATTTTCAAAGGCCTGATCTTCGTCATCTCGACGCCGGACATCTTCTAAAGCCCTCTTCCCGTGTGGATGCAAACCGCCGCCTTTCACCTTCAAGCTTCCCTCCGCTCTGTGGCGTGGTTGAGCCCGGAATGTGGCGATTGCCGCGCATTCTTTTGATTAACGTGAAGCGCGTGATGGCTGTGTCCCTCAGGTAACTGACGACGCGGGACGAGGCAGATGACTACGAAATGCGCACGGGCTCGCACGTGTGCATAGAGCCGGCGCTATTGATGTTGCGCGTTGCAAAAGTTAGTAGGGGCCGCGAACGCGCTTTGGACAGGAAAAGGGGCCAATGGCCATGGGCTTCATCGCCGACAGCTTAAACAGAATTCAGCCCTCTGCGACCATTGCCGTGTCGACCAAGGCGCGACAGCTCGCAGCAGCGGGTCGCGACATCATCGGCCTGTCCGCCGGCGAGCCCGACTTCGACACGCCCGAAAACGTCAAGCAGGCCGCAGTCAAGGCGCTGGCCGAGGGCAAGACCAAGTACACCGACGTCGACGGTACGCCGGAGCTCAAGGCGGCGATCGTGCGCAAGTTCAAGCGCGAGAACGGCCTCGACTACAAGCCCGCCAACATCTCGGTCGGCACCGGCGGCAAGCAGGTCATCTACAATGCGCTGCTGGCGACGCTTAACCCCGGCGACGAGGTGGTGATCCCCTCGCCGTGCTGGGTCTCGTATGCCGACATCGTCATGCTCGCCGGCGCCAAGCCCGTATTTGCTGAGACGCGGCTCGAGGACGGCTACCGCCTGAGTGGGGCCGGCCTCGAGGCGGCGATCACGCCGAAGACCAAGTGGCTGATCTTCAACTCGCCGTCGAACCCGACGGGCGCCGCCTATACTAAGGAGCAGATCAAGGCGCTGACGGATGTGCTGTTGCGCCATCCGCACGTTTGGGTGCTGAGCGACGACATCTACGAGCACCTGATCTACGACGGCTTGAAGTTTCACACGCCGGCCGAGGTCGAGCCCAAGCTCATCGACCGCACGCTCACGATGAACGGGCTGTCGAAGGCCTACTGCATGACCGGCTGGAGGCTCGGCTATGCCGGAGGCCCCGAGCCGCTGATCAATGCGATGCGCAAGCTGCAGTCGCAGTCAACGTCGAATCCGTGCTCGATCACGCAGTGGGCGGCGGTCGAGGCGCTCGACGGCCCGCAGGACTTTATCGCGGCGAACAACGCCAAGTTCGTCGAGCGTCGCGATCTCGTGGTGTCGATGCTCAATCAGGCGAGCGGTCTGCGCTGCCCGAAGCCAGAGGGCGCGTTCTACGTGTATCCGAGCTGCACGGGCGCCATCGGCAAGACAGCGAAGTCCGGCAAGACCGTTGCCAACGACGAGGACTTCGCAACGACGCTTCTTGAGGAGGAAGGCGTCGCCGTCGTGCACGGCGCAGCGTTCGCCGGGTCGCCTGCGTTCCGCGTCTCCTATGCAACCTCGCGCGAGCTTCTAGAAGAAGCCTGCCGGCGCATTCAGCGGTTCTGCGGGAACTTACGCTAAAACGGCGGCCCCCTGTGCTTCTGTGGCCGCCGTCATGACGGAGCTTCTTATGTCCGTCGACCCTTCAGGGCCGTGCCGGATGTGCTTCTACTGGCGCATCGGATTGGCGCTCGCGCTGGGCGCGCTGCTCATCGTTTGGCTTGTAGGCTAGGCTGCCGCGCCGCCGTGCCAAGTGAAGCGCCCGCGCAGCCAGTCGAAGTGTAGGAAGTCTTTCACCTCAGACCACAGGCTGTTCGAATTGCGCACCGTGAGCGCAGTGCTCTTCTGCCCCTGGGGAACCGGAGCCGGCCGGCATTCGGCCAAATCTTCCGCAGCCATCGCATATCCCGCTGCGTGGGCCGCCGACATCAGCGCCTGCATACTCATCGCACGCCTCTGTTCTGCGGATCGGAGCCCCCTCGCGATCCTTGCCGCCATCGATCGCCCCCGATGAATCCCCGAGCGAACCGACCGGTTCATTAATGCGTTAAATTCGATCCGGTTCCAAGTATTTTTGCTTTCGCATTCGCAAAACCGTCAAACAATCTTCGAGCGAAGTTTGTGCAATGCAATAGCGATTGCACGAACAACTTCGCTATATGGAGTTACGAGCATTTTGTACTTCAGCGGGCTTGCGCTCGCCGAAGCGCGGCGCGAACATGAAGCCAAGCCGCGATCCTCACCGAGGCGCGGGGTGCGCGGCCCTTAGCTGGCGTGCGCCTCCAGCCAAGGGAGGAAAAAATGGGGCAGTCCGACAGCCCAAGATCAGGGGCCAATGGTGGCGGGCGTTCCCGCTGCATCGCACTCGTTGGCCCTTATTTAAGCGGCAAGACCACGCTGCTCGAAGCCATCCTCGCCCGCACAGGTGCGATCACGCGGGCCGGCAGCGTCGCCGACAAATCGACGGTCGGTGACGCGAGCCCCGAGGCCCGCGACCACGGCATGAGCGTCTCCCTCAACGGCGCCGACGTGACTTTCCTCGGTGACACCTTCACTTTCATCGACTGCCCCGGCTCCATCGAATTCCAGCATGAAGGCTCGCTTGCGCTGACCGCGTGCGACGCGGCCGTCGTCGTGTGCGAGCCCGACCCGAAGCGCGTCCCGGCGCTGCAGATCATCCTGAAGCAGCTCGAGGACCGCGGCATTCCGCATTTCCTCTTCCTGAACAAGATCGACGCCTCCGAGGTTCCGCTGCGCGAGCTGATCCCCGTGCTGCAGCCGGCGAGCACCAAGCCGCTCGTGCTGCGCCAGATCCCGATCTGGGAGAACGACGTCGCCACCGGCTTCGTCGACCTCGCTTCCGAGCGCGCCTACGTCTACCGCACGCAGGCGCCGTCGGAGATCGTGGAGCTTCCCGCGGGCGTGCTGGAGCGCGAGCAGCAGGCGCGCTTCCACATGCTGGAGCAGCTCGCCGACCACGACGATGAGCTGATGGAGCAGCTCCTGTCGGATGTGCCGACGCCGCGCGACAAGATTTTCCACGATCTGACCGACGACTTGCGCAAGGGGCTTATCTGCCCGGTGCTGCTCGGCTCGGCGCAGGACGGTCACGGGATATTCCGGCTCCTGAAGGCGCTGCGCCACGAGGCGCCCGTCGTCGCCGATACCGCGCGCCGCCTGAAGCTCGAGAACGCGAAGTCCGCGGCCTACGTGTTCAAGACGCTGCATACTGCCCATGGCGGCAAGCTTTCGATTGTGCGCGTGCTGACCGGCGACATCGCCGACGGCACCAACGTGTTCGGCGCCGACGGGAGGGAGGAGCGCGTCGCTGGCGTCTTTGCCTTACGCGGCGAGGAGCCGCTGAAGCGAGGGCCCGCGCACGCCGGCGAGACGGTTGCGCTCGGTCGGCTCGAGTGCATCAAGACGGGCGAGACGATCACCTCAGACAAGGGCGGCGTCGTGCAGGTCAAGGGCCCTCCGGTGCTGGAGCCGGTGTTCGGCATCGGGCTCGTGCTGAAAGACCGCAAGGACGAGGTGAAGCTCACGACCGCGCTCGCCAAGCTGGTGCAGGACGATCCCTCGCTGTCGCTGGAGCAGAACCACGACACGCACCAGATGCTGCTGCTCGGCCAGGGCGAGATGCACCTGCGCGTCTCCTCCGAGCGCCTGCAGCGCAAGTACGGCGTCGCCGTCGACCGCCAGCCGCGGATGATCCCCTACAAGGAGACCATCCGCAAATCGACCGAGATCCGCGGGCGGCACAAGAAGCAGTCGGGCGG
>CAXMLT010000065.1:0-5403 GCA_964194245.1 uncultured Hyphomicrobium sp. | reverse complement strand
TTCTTCTGCGCTTCTTCTGCGCTTCTTCTGCGCTTCTTCTGCGCTTCTTCTGCGCTTCTTCTGCGCTTCCTCGGCGCCGCCGGCTCACGCGAGCGTCGGCCACAATCCCATTGATTCGTTGCAGTTTTTTCGCAGGGGCCTGCGACAAGTTGAAGGGGCACCGAATACAGCCAAAACCCTCGCTCCAAGGCCTCAATCGAGGTCGCGCGAGCCGCGCAGCCGCTTGACGCGGCCG
This sequence comes from uncultured Hyphomicrobium sp., assembly GCA_964194245.1. Lineage (GTDB taxonomy): Bacteria > Pseudomonadota > Alphaproteobacteria > Rhizobiales > Hyphomicrobiaceae > Hyphomicrobium_A. The sequence continues at coordinate 5,168 of CAXMLT010000065.1, read as the reverse complement.
CGCTTCTTCTTGTCGTCGCGGCGGCGCTCCTTCGACGCGCGCGACGGCTTGGTCGGTACGCGGCGCTTGGGCACGATCGTCGCCTGCCGTATGAGCTCGGCGAGGCGCTCGCGCGCGTCCTCGCGGTTGCGTTCCTGGGTGCGGAAGCGGTCGGCGCGGATCACAAGGATGCCCTCGTCACTGAGCCTGCGCCCGGCGAGGCGGGCGAGCCGCACGCGCACGCCCTCCGGCAGCGATGGCGAGCCGACGACGTCGAAGCGCAACTCCACCGCGGTCGAGACCTTGTTGACGTTCTGGCCGCCGGGACCAGAGGCGCGCACAAAGCGCTCCTCGAGCTCACGCTCGTCGAGAGAGATCTGGTCGGTGATCTTGAGCATGCGACAGCCCTAGCTCGCAGCGGGACGCGCATCCACGAATATCAAACGATTCGCGAAGGGATCGATGACCGTCATCTCGCGCAGCCTCCAGGGGCTTTGTTTCCACGCCGGGGCGGGCGTAGCCGTATTGGTGCGTTCAGCTCCGCGCACAGGGAATCGACATCATCGACCGTGATGCGGATCGCCGAGCCCGGCGCGCCATCCCCGTGGTCCCCGGAGATGTGCAGCAGGCACTCGCTGCGCGAGACCTGCATGTAGAGCGGGAACTCGGGCCCGAAGCGGTGTCCCAATCGACCTTGAAGCCGAGGAAATCGACATAGAACTCACGCGCCTTGGCGACATCGAACATTCGCCGGATGGGAATGATGGGACCGAGCTTCATTCGTCTCGCCTTGTAACGGCAAGCGTGTGAATGGGCCGCGACGCCAGCCCTTGAAATCGCGGATGATCTCGCGCGCCGCGTTGTGCCCCGGCGCTCCCGTGACCCCGCCGCCCGGATGGGCGCCGGCGCCGCAAAGGTAGAGCCCCGGCAGCGGCAGGCGATAGTCGGCATAGCCGAGCAGAGGCCGGGCCGAGAAGAGCTGGTTGAGCGACAACGCCCCGTGGAAGATATCTCCGTCGGTCATGCCGAAGCGGCGCTCAAGATCGAGCGGCGATAGCGCCTGGCGCGCGATGACCGAGGCTTTGAAGTTCGGAGCATGGTGGCTGACGGTGTCGACGACGAGGTCGGCGAAGGCTTCCTTCTCGCGTTCGTCTTGCCAGCTCCGAGCGTCGGGCAGGTGCGGCGCCACATGCTGCACGAAAAGGCTCGCGACGTGCTTCCCCGCGGGCGCAAGCGTGGGGTCGAGCGTCGAGGGGATGAGCATCTCCACGACCGGCGCGGCCGACCAGCCGCTCGCGCGCGCGTCGAGATAAGCCTGCTCCAGGTAGTCGAGCGTTGGCCCGATGACGATGCCCGAACCGTGATGGTCCTGCGCCTGCGTTCCAGGCCGGCAAGTGAAGCTTGGCAGCTCACTGAGCGCCACGTTCATGCGGAAGGTGCCGGACCCCGATTTGATGCCGACGAAGCGCTCGCGTAGCTCGGGCGCGACGACCTCCGCCGGCACGAGGTCTCGGAACAACAGCTTCGGTGGGACGTTGGCGGCGACTGCACGCGCCGCGATTTCTTCGCCCGACGCGAGCACGACGCCTCGCGCCTTGCCGTTGCTTGTCAGCAGCCGCGCCACGCGCGCTCCAGTGCGGATCGTGGCGCCGCGCGCTCGCGCGGAAGCGGCAAGCGCCTGCGTGATGGCACCCATGCCGCCGAGCGCATGTCCCCAGGCGCCGCGCTTGCCGTTCACCTCGCCGAAGCAATGGTGCAGCAGCACGTAGGCTGTGCCCGGCGTCGAGGGAGCGGCGTAGTTGCCGACGATGCCGTCGAAGGCGAGCGCGCCCTTGACAATCTCGCTCTCGAACCAACGGCCAAGAAAATCCGCCACGCTCCGCGTGAAGAGATCGAGCAGCAGGCCTTTGTCGGCGAGATCGAGCGCGAGCACTCCGCGCCCCATGGCCGCCCCTTTCACAAGCTCGAGGATACCGCCGCCGGCGTTGGGCGGCGTGCGCAGCACGAGATCGCGCAGCACGTCGGCCGCACGCGCGAGCGCCGCGTCGTAGGCGGGCAGCCTTTCGGCATCGCGCGTCGAAAAGCGGGCTACTGCAGCTTGCCGCTCACTCAAACTGCCGCGTATGAGCAGGAAGCGTGTGTCATCGACGGGCCAGAAGTTTGCCGCCGGCCGCTCGATGATCCTGAGCCCGTGCCGCCTGAGCTCCAGGTCGGCGATCACTTTTGGATTCAGCAGGCTCACGGTGTAGGCGGCAACAGAGTTACGGAACCCGGGGTGAAACTCCTCCGTCACCGCCGCGCCGCCGACGACGTCGTTCTGCTCGAGCGCAAGCGTCTCGAGACCGGTGGCTGCGAGATAGGCCGCGCAGGTGAGGCCGTTGTGGCCGGCACCGATGATGACGACGTCGAAGTCTTGGGAAGCGCTCATGACCTTTGTTCGCAAATCGGCCTAATACGCCGAATTGAGGATGGTTAATGTCGAATGGCGCCTCATTTGGAACCTGAGTGTTACATTAGGAGTTCGTTCATTGAGCGGGTCTAGCGTCCACCAACCTTTACACGGTAAGGAAAACGCATGATTCCCGGAGTCGCAAAGTCGACCATCGGTATCTACGTCGAAGACGACCGCGAAGCTTCCTACAGGCTCGCGGGCCTGCTCATCGTCTCGCTGTTTCCAGCCCTGTTCTGGACGACGGTTCTGGCGTTCGGCTCGTTTGCGCTCGGCGCGCCCTTGAGCCCGCTCACGCTCGCGACCGTCGGCGCGGCGATCGCAGCGCTGCTCGCCGCGGTCTTCAATGCGCTCGTTTCCCGGGTCTAATCGCGCGCGGCCTAGCTGACGCCGCCCCAGCCGCATCGCATGATCGAGCACGTGCGGCCGCCGCTGCACGACACGCGCACGAAGCGGCACACACGGCAGCTATAGCTCGACAGGCAACCGCGATAGGAGCCGCCGCGACGGAAGTTGCATGTGCGCACGGTCTGGCAGTCGCGTTGTGGATTGACGATGCCGCCGGGACCTTCCTGCGCGTAGGCCGCGCCAACGAGCGTTACCCCCGCAAGCGCGGAAGCCGCCACGATCCCCAGCAATGCCAAACGCTGCATGAGGTTTGCCCCCTGCATCTCAAATCCCGACGCAGTGTCGGCGAGATGGGGCCGCAAGGCAATGAAGGGCCGGCTTTCAGTGCACGAGGAGCGGGCAAGTGTGCCGTTGCGGCCACTCAATACCCGTTAAGGCCGGCCCGACGGGGCGTGGAATCGCCCGGGACCGGGAGCTACCCCTGTGGATTTACTCAGCCGCTTTGCGCGCCGGCTGCACTGTGGCCATGTAGTCGTTGAGCAGCGTCTCGGTAATTTTGGCCGGCTTGAAACGATACTGGTCGATCTCCGACACCGGCGTCACCTCCGCGGCGGTGCCGGTGAGAAAGACCTCCGAGAACGAGCCAAGCTCGTCGGGCATGATCGCGCGCTCGACGATCTCGTAGCCGCGCTTCTTGGCGAGTCCGATCACCGTGCGGCGCGTGATGCCGTCGAGGAAGCAATCGGGATCGGGCGTGTGGATGACGCCATCCTTGACGAGGAAGATGTTGGCGCCCGTGCACTCCGCGACGCGCCCGCGCCAGTCGAGCATTAGCGCATCCGCGAACCCCGCGCGCTCCGCGCGATGCTTCTCGATGGTGCAGATCATGTAGAGGCCTGCGGCCTTGCTCTTCGCCGGCGCCGTCATCGGGTCGGGGCGGCGGTACTTCGCCATCGTCAAGCGAATACCCTTGAGGCGCTGCTCCATCGGGAAATAGGAGCCCCACTCCCATGCGGCGACCGCCATATGAATCTTCGTTGCCTGCGCGGAAACGCCGATCTGCTCGCTGCCGCGCCACGCGATGGGGCGGACGTAACAATCCGAGAGGTTGTTCGCTTTGACCACGTCGCGGCAGATCTTGTCGATCTCGGCGACGGTATAGGGGATCTCGAAGTCGAGCGCGCGAGCGCTGTCGTGCAGACGCTGCGAATGCTCCGAGAGCTTGAAGATCTCGCCACCGTACGCGCGTTCGCCCTCGAAGACGGCGCTACCGTAATGCAGGGCGTGCGTGAGCACGTGGATGTTGGCCTGCCGCCAGAGGACGAGCTTGCCGTCAAGCCAGATCTGTCCGTCGCGGTCGTGAAAGGGTGCGGGCTCGGCCATCAATTCTCTCCGTGCACTTTTTTGCGCCTCTATCGCCATCGGCGACCGCGCGGAGGCGTGCCTTGCAGGGCAGAGAAGGAAACGTCATCCGACGCGATTCTTCCCGTCAAAGGCGCTCAACCGGCTAGCGCGAAAATGACTTGCCACGAGTAGCAATCGGAGCCAAATAAGTCAACATGGCTGACATAACGTCCGACGGCGTACCCGGTCGCCGCAACGCGCGCTCCTCCAGCTCCGCGCAACCGACCAACGGCGCCGCACCCGACGGCGCAGACAATCCCGCGCGCGAGGAGCTCGTCGCCTGCGCGGAGCTCTTGTTTTTCGCCTACCGCGATTTCACCGCCGACCCCGACGCGGCGCTGGAGGAATACGGCTTCGGGCGCGCCCATCATCGCGTCCTGCATTTCGTGCACCGCCAGCCGGGCCTGCGCGTCGCCGACCTTTTGGACATCCTCAAGATCACCAAGCAGAGCCTCGCGCGCGTGTTGAAGCAGCTAATCGGGAAGGGCTTCATCATACAGCGGCACGGCAACGACGATCGCCGCGAGCGGCGTTTGTTCGTCACCGCCAAGGGTGGACGTCTTGCCGATAAGCTTACTGCCTTGCAAATCAAGCGCATCGAGGCGGCGCTTGCCAAGGCGGGGCCAGGGGCGCGAGAGTTAACGCGTCGCTTCCTTTTTGCCATGATTGCAGAGTCCGATCGGCCCCGCGTCGAGGCGCTGATTAAGCTGCATCCCGGCACCACCGCTGGCGGCTGAGCTGAAGACCTGAACACGAGAACCGAGGGCCAAGCATGAAGGCCGCGAAGATCGCATCGCAGTGCGCGCTCCCCGACAACGCGCCGCACGTGCTCGTCGTCGACGACGACCAGAAAATCCGCGACCTCCTCGGCCGCTACCTCACCGAGCACGGCTTCCGCGTGACGACGGCCGCCGATGCCGCGAGCGCGCGCGCCGGCATGCGGGGCCTGGAGTTCGACATCGTGCTGCTCGACGTGATGATGCCCGGC
>CAXMLT010000064.1:0-2572 GCA_964194245.1 uncultured Hyphomicrobium sp. | reverse complement strand
TGCGTCGCCTGCGCGGTGGCGTGGCAGGCGAAGCGGTCGCCGTAGAGGCTCGCGAGCTGGTCGAGCGCCTCCGCCATCTCGTGGTAGCAGGAGCGCAGCGACCTCGGCATCGCTTGATTGAGGATAAGATATTCGGCGATGCGCCAGGGCTTGTAGTTCTCCTTATAGACCCAGCGGTAGCTGCGGTGCGCGGAGACCGAGCGCAGTATCGCGCCCCATTGCACGTTGTCGACGCCGCCGCCGACCATCGCGAGCTCCGGCAGCAGCACGTAATATTTCACATCGAGGATGCGGGCCGTGTTGTCGGCGCGCTCGACGAAGGTGCCGAGCTGGCTGAAGAAGAAGGTGTCGTTGCGCAGGATAGTATTGAGCAGCGCGCCGCGGTAGAGCGCCGAGCGCGAGCGCACCCAGTCGAGGACGCGCGGAAGCTCGCTCGCGGTCATTCCGATCGGCTTGATGTTGCCGAACTCGATCCAGGCGCTGTTGAGGCTCTCCCACATGTCGCGGGTGAGCGATGTGCGCTGAGCGCGGCCGTTGCGGCGCGCGGCCGACAGGCACGCCTTCACGCTGGAGGAGTTGTTGCAGTCGAACAGGAGGTAGTTGATGACGTCGCGCGTGTTGAGCGACTCGTGCTTGGCAAAGTAGCCCTGCGCGCAGCCGGCGCTCGCGAGCGTCGAGCGCCATTCCTCGTCGTGGTATCCGGCACCGTCGCGCGGCAAAAGCGCGATGCGGTACCCGACCTCGATCAGGCGCGCCATGTTCTCGGCGCGCTCGACATAGCGCGCAAGCCAATAGAGGTCGTTGGCGGTCCGTCCCAACATGCGAGTGTCTGGCTTTCGCCGTTCCTTAGCGTTCTTCTCTAGCGTTCAGTCCTGCAGGACCCAGGTGTCTTTGGTGCCGCCGCCCTGGCTCGAGTTGACGACGAGCGATCCGGGCTTCAGCGCGACGCGCGTGAGGCCGCCCGGGGCAAGCCGCACGCGATCGCCGTAGAGCACGAACGGGCGTAGGTCGAGGTGGCGAGGCGCGACACCCGCTTCGACCAGCGTGGGGCAGGTCGAGAGCGCCAGCGTCGGCTGCGCGATGTAGTTGTCGGGCTGCGCCTCGAGCTTGGCGCGGAACGACGTTATCTCCTCCTTCGAGGCCGTCGGCCCGATGAGCATGCCGTAGCCGCCCGAGCCGTGCACCTCCTTGACGACGAGCTTCGACAGGTTGTCGAGCACGTAGGCGAGGTCCTTCTTGTTGCGGCAATTGTGGGTCGGCACGTTTTGCAGGATGGGCGCCTGGCCGGTGTAGAACTTGATGATCTCAGGGATGTAGCTGTAGATCGCCTTGTCGTCTGCGATGCCGCAGCCCGGCGCGTTGACGATCGTCACGCGGCCTGCACGATAGAGGTCGAACAGTCCCGGCACACCGAGCACGGACTCGGATCGGAATACCAGCGGATCGATGAAATCGTCGTCGATGCGCCGGTAGAGCACGTCGACCTGGCGCAGGCCCTGCGTCGTCTTCATGTGCAGGCCGCCGTTGGCGATGGTGAGATCGTGCCCCTCGACGAGCTCCACGCCCATCTGGTCGGCGAGGAAGGAGTGCTCGAAGTAGGCGCTGTTGTATTGGCCGGGTGTCAGCAGCGCGATCGTCGGTTCGCGATCGAGATTCTTCGGCGCGACGCTCTCCAGCGTCTTCAGCAGATAGTCGGGATAGTTGTCGACGGGCGCGACGCGGTTCCTGGCGAACAGGTCCGGGAACATGTGCATCATCGTTTCCCGGTTCTCTAGCATGTAGGAGACGCCGGACGGCGTGCGCGTGTTGTCCTCCAGCACGAAGAAATCGTTCTCGCTCGTGCGCACGATGTCGATGCCGATGATGTGGCTGTAGATCCCGAGCGGCGGCTCGGCGCCGATCATCTCCGGCACGAAGGCGCTGTTGCCGATGACGAGCTCCTCGGGGAGCTTCCCGGCCTTGATGATCTCCTGCCGGTGATAGATGTCGTACATGAAGGCATTGAGCGCGCGCACGCGCTGCTCGATGCCGCCAGTGAGGCGCCGCCACTCCTGCGCCGACAGGATGCGAGGGATGATGTCGAAGGGGATCAGCCGCTCAGACGCGTCCTGGCTGCCGTAGACCGCGAAGGTGATGCCGGTGCGGCGGAACAACGTCTCCGCCTCCACGAGCTTCTGCTTGAGGTCGTCGAGCCTCTGGGTCTCGAGCCATTCGGCGACCGCCTGATAGGGCACACGCACCCCATCGCCGGCACCGTTCATTTCATCGAAAGCCGCGCACAATGCCGCCTCGCGTCTCAACCCGCTTTTTTCAACGTTCGTCACAAATCGACCCGCAATTGCCGGGCCGCTGCGCACCCGCACTAGTACTCGCACCCCGCATTGCAACAAATAGCACCAAATCGCGCCGAGCGGCCTGCCTTAAGCGAGGGCAGTTGCCCGAAGAAACGGCAGCATTCGTCGGCGCCCTTTGAGGGTTCGGATCTCAGAAGAGACCCTCCACCTGGCCTTGCGAATTGATGCGTATCGACTCAGCGGCCGGCACGCGCGGCAGGCCCGGCATGGTCATGATC
>CAXMLT010000063.1:0-3178 GCA_964194245.1 uncultured Hyphomicrobium sp. | reverse complement strand
ACTTTTAATCAAGGTGTCGATGGTTCGATCCCATCCGGGCTCACCAATGTTTCCAAGCTTTCCGTGATCTTAGCGCGTTGAGCCCCCGGCGCTGGGGGCAATCCCGGGGCAATCCGGTGCGGTCGCGGGGTCTCGAATCCATGCTGACACCTATACCGAACATTCCCTGTGGTGGGGACCGTAGAGGACGATGTCCGTTATGAGGAAAGAAGCGGACTCAAAGCGGACGTCGAGTTTCCGTCCGAGTCTGACCCAATTCGGACATCCGAGGTGCATTACAAAAAGGAGCTGACGCAGGGCCGCACCGAATATTCGGGTGGCCCTGCGCGTTGGACAAGATCAAAGTGCTAGCAGGGAGCGCACCAGCACCCACGGGGCCTGCACACCCAGGTCCGACCTGGACGACAATGACGACCCCAGCCGCCGCAAGCGGCTTTTTCGACAATGCTGTGGCTCTTGGCCATATTGCCCACCACCGGCATGGCTTCGGTTTTCCCAACCAGTATCCCGGCAATTAACATCGCCGTCGCAGCAGTGAGAATGAAGGTCAGCTTACCCATCGCGTTCCTCCTGTGTTGATGAGCCGGGGCAGGTCCCTACCAGCTGCCACGTGTCTTGTTGGTAGTAACGCCTCCTTATACGACCGCTGCCCCAAACATCGCTTCATACAAAACGGTAAGGTCCCGCCGTCAGGCGCAATCCAAAGTCCGGTCTGCGCTCTAAATCGTCCAGGCTTAAGGGTGAAGCGGACGTGCAGCGGACATCGTCGGATCTTCCGTGTGTGACCCAGACCAAACTCGTCGATCAGCTCTTGGCCGCGCACCCGGGCCGACTACTTACACATCCACTATCCCGCGGCCGGCTGTTATGCTCCCCGGGTCGATCGCGTCTGAACTCACGCTCAAGAGGAGTGGCATTCGATGCCGCGCAGATTATTCATCGCTCTGTGGGTAGTGTGCATACTTGCGGCGTCGACGTCCGCCTCCGCTTGCAGACCAACGCGGTTCGACTTGCACATCTTTATGGCCACACGCGCATTGCAAGCGAAAAAACTCGAGCCGGCGAAGCACGATGAAGCGGAGCGTTGGCTCGCCGCGGCCCGCGACGGCAAGGGTCCCCGCTGGCACGGGGAGCGCCAGCAAGCGTTGAACAAAGCTTTGATCATTCTCTCGCTGCCGGAAGCGACGCGCGCTCCGTTAGAGGAGTTATCGCCGCAAGAACAAGAGACACAGCGGCGCGACGACGCCAAGGATACACTCACCACGATCGACGAGCTGTTGCCGAAGAGCAAGCTCTCGGATGCCGATCTCGCCAAGGTCAAACAACTACGCGGGCAAGTTGCGAATTTTGTCGCCGCTCGAAAGTGGACGCAGGCGTCCAGTGCGGAAACAGAGGCTCTTTTGAAACTCGGCGTTGGTTTTCCGAAGTGCTGAGCCAGCTTTGAACGAGTTCGTTGAGATTTTTGGCAGGACCGGTATCTCGGGCAGCTTTGCAAGCGCGCGGCGCTGACTGAACTGAGCTTTACGGCGACGGTAGAAGAATAGAATAGCTCTTTTCTCCTCCTGGAGACTGCTCATGAGCCACTTTGGGGTCAAGCTTGCCTGTGTCCTTGCTGCGCTCGCCGTCCCGATCTCTTCTTTTGCAGGCACCGACGACCGAGCAGTGTGCGACAATCTTGGCTCACGCTTTGACGTTGCTCTCGACGCCTGCAACCGCATCTTGACGGAGGGCGGGCTTGATGATCGGGAACGGGCGTCTGTGCTCGTGAGCCGCGGCCTCGCCTACGCGAGAAAGGCCGACAGAGAGCATGCTATCGCGGATCTGGATGCAGCGATCGCTTTGAAGCCTGACCTAGCCCGAGCCTGGTGGGCACGCGCATTCTTCAATCGCGACACGCACAATCTCCTCAATAATCCCGAATGGCGCGAGCGCATCATTGCCGATTTCACCAAAGCTATCGAATTGAAGCCGGACTACGTCGAGGTCTACTACGAGCGCGCTGGTATGTTCTCGGCCTATGACAAGGACTACGATCGAGCCATCGCCGACTACAGCAAGATCATCGAGTTGGATCCGGCGTATGTGAATGCCTATACCGCACGCGCGATCGACTACAGGAACAAAGGGGACTATCAGCGCGCACTCGCCGATCGCAGCGCCGTCGTTGGGCTCACCCATAGCCGCGACGCCTATTCAGATCGTGGCGGTGCGTACCTGCTCCTTGAGGACTACGATCACGCGATCGCCGACTTCAACGAGGCACGACGGCTCGACCCGACGCATCCCTCGGCATTAGCTGGTCTCGGGACTGCCTACACGGCGAAGGGCGACTACCAGCACGCACTCGAGCTATATGAGCAGGCCATCAAGCATACCCCACAGGTGATGTGGCTCTATCCTGCACGCGCTGAAACTTTTCTGAAAATGCGCGCATACGACAAAGCATTGGCCGACGTCGAGCATTCGCTCGCGGTGTTCCCCAAGGATGCCTTCGCTCTCAACACGCGTGCTAGAATTTATGAGGCCGCCGGTCGCAAAGCAGAAGCAGTCGCCGACTTTCGCGCTGCGCTTGCGCTCAATCCCAATTTGAAAACGCGTGAAGATAGCGTTGCTGGCTTGAAGCGGCTCGGCGTCGAGCCGTGAGGAATGCCCCCATCGATCTCGTCTTATTATCCCTGTCGGTGCTTGGGATGCGGCTGATGCGATCCAGCAGCCGGTACGTCCCTAGCTGATCGGCATGAGGCCCAGCCGATGCTCGTGATCGCATCTCGCGCTCTCCCGCGTCTCCAAGGGTGGACACGCGGCATCCTGGTAGAGAGACCAGGCTTTTCGGGAGCTAACCTAGCCGCGATCCGAATAGGCTAGATTGAGCCGCAGCGAGCGCAAGCAGTGACGCAGTGATGCTCCGCCGCTTTTTGCGATATGCTCAGGGTCGCAGCTGCTCGCGAGTGCGCTAGAAACGCAAGAGGGACGCATGCGATTAGGGTGCATGAGCGTTGCTCTATGCAGCATCTCTTTTGCTGCCGTGCCATCCAACGCTGCGCCAGCCGCGTCCAGCCGAACGTCTATCGAGAGCCACCCGGACATTGGCGGGAAATGCATCGACGTTCCTCATGCGCAGATATCGCCGGGCGTGCGCATACAAATGTGGGACTGCAACAAAATAGTTGCCTGGGGC
>CAXMLT010000062.1:0-4334 GCA_964194245.1 uncultured Hyphomicrobium sp. | reverse complement strand
GATGCTCGTGTTGCTCATCATCTTCATGATCGCTGCGCCCCTATCGACGGTCGATGTCGCCGTCGAGCTGCCGGTCTCCACTGCAAGGCCGCAGCCGCGGCCCGATAAGCCGCTGTTCCTGACGGTTAAGGCCGACCTCTCGCTCGCGATCGGCGAGGAGGGGGTGCCGCGCATGCTGGTCGGCGACGCCTTGGACCGCGCAACGAACTCAGATCGGCTGAAGCGGGTGTTCCTGCGCGCCGACAAGACGGTCCCCTACGGCGAGCTGATGCGCGTGATGAACCTCCTGCGCGCGGCCGGCTACCTCAAGGTTGCCCTCGTCGGGCTCGAGGGAACAGAGGTGCCGATCGCACCTGGCGCGCCCGCCGATGCAGCGAGCCCCGCTGCGCCCGCGGCCCCAACCCCGGCACCGCCCGCCACGCCATGACCTACGCGCTCGATATGATCGCGCAGCAGCGCGCGCGAGCGGTCCGTTGGACGCTGGCAACCGTCATCGTGCTCTCCGCACACGTGGGCGCCGGCGCCTACGCGCTGATGCGCAATACCGAGGATCTCATCGAGGAGGATAGCGGCTCGCCAGTCATGATGGAGCTGGCGCCGCTCGCCGTTGCCTCTCCCGTCGACAGCCCCGACGTGGCGCACGGCCCCCTGCAGGAGGAGGCGGTGACGACGCCGCCTACGACCGAGAAGGCGCCCGAGAAGACGTTCGCCGACATTCCGCCGGTGGAGCAGGCACCGCTGGCGCCCGAGCCTGAAGTCGTGCTCCCCACACCCGATCCGATCAAAGAGAAGAAGGTCGAGGAGGAGAAGAAAGCCGAGGAGCCGGCGCCAGAGAAGCAGGAGAAGGTCGATCCCGCCGTCGGCGCGCCGCTGACCGCCGCGCCGCCGCGCGTCGAGGCCCCGCCCGCGCCGCCTGCGGCCGCAAACGCGGCAGGGACCGCGGCGAAGTCGGCGACGGTGCCGCTCTCCTGGCAAAAGCAACTGATGTCGCACTTGAACCGCTTCAAGCGCTATCCCGACGCGGCGCGCGCGCGCGGCCTACGCGGCGTCACGAATGTCGCTTTCACAATCGACCGCAGCGGACGCGTGATGGCCGCGCAGGTGGCTCAGGGCTCAGGCTCGACTCTTCTCGACGACGAGGCGATAGCGATCATCCAGCGCTCGAGCCCAATGCCCGCGCCACCGCTCGACACGCCGGGCGAGACCTTCGATCTCGTCCTGCCGATCCAGTTCCAAATTCACTGACGGCTTCGGCGGCGCGGCGCTCAGGTTCGTCGGATGAGCCCGACGAGCAGGAGCAGGATCAGCGCGCCGAGAAGTGCGGCCACGATGTTGCCGCCCATCGATTCGGTATGGATGCCCAGGCTCGGCGCCAGAAGGCCCGCGATGCCGGCGCCGAGGATGCCGATCACGATGTTGCCGATGAGGCCGTAGCCGTAGCCCTTGACGAGGACGCCGGCGAGCCAGCCGGCGATGGCGCCGATGACGATCCAGGCAATCCACGACTGTGAGGCGAGCATTTCTTCCCTCCACGGGTCTGACCCGACGCGCCGCGCCGAAGCTCGTTGAGAATGCAACCGCAGTCTTACGAGTTCTTTACTGGTCCAAGTTGTAGCCACGCCGCGAGTCGGCGGCAACCGCGCCGCTAGGAAACGGACTTCGCCGCGGCCGGCTCGGCGGCAACCGGCTCGGCCCCGACAACGAGCTTCTGAACCGTCTCAAGCGTGTCGGCCTCCGCCGCCGGCTTGTCCCAGCGGATGCGGTGAATGCGCGGAAAGCGCATGGCGACGCCCGACTTGTGCCGCGTCGACTTGAACACCGCGTCGAACGCCACCTCCAGCACGAGCTTCGGCTCGACCGCGCGCACAGGTCCGAACTGCTCAGTCGTATGTGTGCGCACGAAGCGATCGAGGCGCTTCAACTCCTCGTCCGTGAAGCCCGAGTAGGCCTTGCCCACCGGTACCAGCTCCTGCCCTCCGCCTTCCTCCGCCTCGCGCCAGACGCCGAAGGTGTAATCAGAATAGTAGGACGACCGCTTGCCCGAGCCGCGCTGGGCGTACATCAGCACGCAGTCGAGCGTCAGGGCGGCGCGCTTCCACTTCCACCAGTGGCCCTTGGGGCGCCCGGCGATGTAGGGGCTCGCCTTGTGCTTCAGCATGAGCCCCTCGATGCCGGCCTCCCGCGTTCCGGCCCAGATCGCCTCGAGTTCCTCGAAGCTCGCGAAGGAGACGAGGTCGCTCAAGTCTGACAGCCGCGGCTTCACGCGCCCGAACCATGCATCGAGCCGCGCGCGCCGATCCGCATAGGAGAGCTGGCGTAGATCGTCCTTGCCGTCGAACAAGAGATCGTAGAGCCGCACGAAGGCCGGATGCTCCTTCATCATGCGCGGCGTGACGGTCTTGCGGTTCAAGCGCTGCTGCAGATCGTTGAACGGCGCGGTCTCCCCGTTGCGCACGACGAGCAGCTCGCCGTCGAGCACCGCGCTGGTCTGCCGGTAGGCCGACACGATCTCGGGAAAGGCGCCTGAGATGTCGTCGCCGGAGCGCGAGAAGATGCGCGCATCCTCGCCGTTGGCAGCGATCTGCACGCGCACGCCGTCCCATTTCCATTCAGCCGCGATGTCGTGTGGCACGAGCCCCGGCCAGTCGCGCTCCTCGATCGGATTGGCGAGCATGAGCGGGCGGAAGATGAGCTTACCCTCGTCGCTCGGCCGCTCGCCTTTGCCTTCGAGCCACGCGAAAAGATCCGTATAGGGTGGAGCCAGCGCGTGCCATACCTCCTCGATCTCGGAGACGTCGCGGCCGCTCATCTCGGCGAGCGCAATCTTGGCGAGCCGAGCGGAGACGCCGACGCGAGGCGCGCCTCCGAGCAGCTTCAGCAGGGCCCAGCGTCCGCGCGGATCGAGGCGGTCGAGAAAATCCGCCATGACCGGAGCCAGCGCGTTGCGCCCGCGCTCCGCAACCGTCGAGACGACCTCGTTGAGTGACGGAGCGGGCGCTCTCACGGCCGGCTCCGGCCACAGCAGCGAGACGGTTTCCGCCGTGTCGCCCACGTAGTCGCGCGACATCTGGTAGAGTACGGGGTCGATCCTGAGCGCCATCAGCTCGCCGAGCGCGCGCCGCAAGGGCAGCGAGGTAAAGAGCCCATCTGTCAGCGCGCCGAGCGCGTAGCCGCGGTCGGGATCGGGCGCGGCGCGGAAGTATTCGACCAGCAGCGCGAGCTTTCCGTTGCGCGCGGATGTGGTCGTCAGCCGGTCGAGAACGTCAGCGAAGCGCTCCACGACGCCCTACTCCGCCTCGTCCTCGAAGCCCACGAGAGCAAGCGCACGCGCTTTGCGCCCCATGAGCCCGAGCTGATAGACGAGCGCGTCCTCGCGCCCGTGCGTGACCCAAACCTCCTCCGCGCCCGTCGCCATGATGGTATCGAGCAGCTCCGGCCAGTCGGCATGGTCGGAGATGACGAGCGGCAGCTCGACGCCAGCCTGGCGGATGCGTCCCCGGATGCGCATCCACCCGGAGGCGAACGAGGTCACGGGATCGTTGAAGCGGCGTGACCAGCGGTCGTCGACGGCGGACGGCGGGCACAGCACGAGCCCGCCGGCGTAGTCTTTGCTCTTGCTGGATTTCGTGCTACGGGCCGCGGGGTCGATGTGGCCGATCTCACCAAGGTCGACGCCGAGGCGTTGGTATAGCTTCGTCAGCTCCACGAGCGCGCCGTGCAGATAGATGGGGCCGTCATAGCCGGCCTGCCGGCATAGCTTGATCAACCTCTGGCATTTGCCGAGGCCGTAGACGCCGACGAGGTGCGTGCGCTCGGGATTGGCCGCCATCGAGTTGAGCAGGCGCCTGACCTCGCCATCGGCCGGCTCGTGGCGGAACACGGGGAGCGCAAACGTCGCCTCCGTCACGAACACGTCGCAGGGCACGAGCTCGAAGGGCGCGCAGGTGGGATCCGGCTGGCGCTTATAGTCGCCGGAGACGACGGCTCGCGCGCCATTGTGTTCGAGCACGACCTGAGCCGAGCCGAGGATGTGGCCCGCCGGCGCGAGGCGAATATCAACGCCGCCGAGGCGTTTCGTAGTCCCGGCCTCTAAGGCTTCGAAGGAGCGCGCACCTTCGGCGCCCATGCGCACCTTCATGACCTCGACGGTCTCCGGCGTCGCCAGCACGGACGTGTGTCCCGGCCTCGCGTGGTCGCTGTGGCCGTGCGTGATAATGGCGCGGGGAACCGCGCGCGAGGGGTCGATGTAGAAGTCGCCCGGCTCGCAGTAGAGCCCTTTCTCGGTCGGATAGAGCCAGCGTTCGACGCCCGCCGCAGCCATGCATATCTCCGGG
>CAXMLT010000061.1:0-9491 GCA_964194245.1 uncultured Hyphomicrobium sp. | reverse complement strand
CGCTGTGGAAATCCATCAGAGATCGACTGAGACGAGGCCATAGCGCGTTGTTACGCAGGGTGACGAACTTGTACGCTGGCGAAGTTCGCTGAAGGAATTGGGAGCTGAGCGGCATCTTTGCGCTCCTGAGTGCGCATGCTCTCCATGCACCCGCCGCTGCCGCGCCGCTACGAAGCTCCCCTCACTCTTGCGCGCGAGGCCTATTCAAGGAAATTCGCTCAGTTCACTGGGGGCGACATCGCGCGATGCGGCACCACGAAAACGTCTTACATCCAAGTTGTTCACGGGCAGAGTGCGCAACTCGTTCGCGATAGTCGCCGCGCGCGACTATGTCACGCCCGGTCAGTGCTGCGAGGTCTGCGGTGTGGCCGTCGCGGAGGCAGGAGACTGCGCAGCTTGGGCAGGCGGCTGCGCGGCGGTGGCGGGAGCCGGAGTATCGGGCAGCTTAATTGGCTCCACGGGATGTATGTCGGGCGGAGGCTGCATCACGTCCTGTGCCAAGGCAGAAGCGGTTCCGGTGAACACAAGACCAATGGCGAGACCAGCGAGCACTCGCGTGACCTGATAAACGCTGGCTTTCTTAGCGGGCATGCGTCCCTCCGTTTTCCTTGAGAGCGGCAGCGTAAAGCACATTGACCGGTAATCGCAAGTAGCCCGCGCGTGCCTTCAACTACGCGCCGGGTTTCGGTCGACGAAGCGCTTGCTCGCTGCTGCTACTCTTTCGTGTTGTTCTCCTCCCGCGCATCGTGCAGCACCTTCCACAGCGCAATCCCGTTGTCTACGTCCACCCGCTCATCGCACGTCCGGCAATGATATGTGCGCATGTCGCGTCCCGATGACGTGTCCTTCTCCTCAAGGTCCATGTACTGGTCGCATTTAGGGCACTTCATGAAGCCCTCCTCTTGACAGCAAACGCCTGCGCACCCCCACGAATGGCATCGCGGCTACTTTCGCACCAGGTTGCTCCAGGCGACATAGACTTGCCCACCGTAGCTTCCAACCCATCCCCACACCAAATTAGATCCCGCCGGTGCGATGGTAACGGTTCCGTTGATACACGAGCCGCCACTGTTTTTTCCGCCGCGTGTGATGGTCTCCATGTAGAACACGTAGCCGTTCGCCGAACCGACGCGTTTGAGTTTCCCTCCGCAGTTGAGCTCCGGATAGTTCGTTTCCCCTCCCGTGCTCGTGATCGTCAAGACTACGGTGCAGTTCGACTTCCCGGCATTTTGGGCCGCGGTACCGGTCCAGGTGCCGGTGATCGCTTGTGGCTGGGCGAACACCAGACGCGATTGCGTCGCGAGCACTACGCACAACACGAGCGTCCACAGTAACGCTGACCCACGCATCACGGTCTCCACTCCTCGCGCCCCTAAATCTGCGCGGTACAATACCCGCATATGAGAACGGGCGCGGCTCATCTTTCGCTGCGTGGACTTCCGGCAGCCCTCCCGAGCCACGCCAAATATGCGCCTCGTCGGCTATTGGTCCTTCGACAAAACCCAGCCACACTGTGGAATGATGCTTCTGCGGCAGCACAACCCAGCACGGAGCGCCAGTTCATGGAAACGACCCTCCTGGTTCTCGCCGGCAAAAAACTCAGGGTTCCACGTGTTCTCAAAAGGGCGCTGCAGGTTGCGGTCTCGGTTGGGCTAACCCTCCTCGTCGTACTGATCATCCAGGTCGGCGATGGACTGCTGTCCGGGAGAGTGAGCTCGCTCCAGGCCGCAACGACGAACTGGCTAACATTCGTTAGAAGGCCGGACATCCTCGCAATCATGACTCTCACTGCGCTCGTCACGGTGCTTTTCGTCTATTGGCAACGCGATCAGGAGCGTAAGTAGCGCTGCAACATGCTGTCAGCTACCACCCGGACATGGACCTGAATGCCTTTGACGTATTGATCGGCCTGCGCCTTTCCATCGTGCGGAGAGCGGCCGACATGCTCGGCCTCCACTTCGGCCCCATTCGGCCGCACCCCTCCGGAGAGGGTACGGTTGCCGATTACGCTTTGCATATCCAATGCCCTTGGCGCATCGATTCGCCTAACGGCGCCTTCACCGGACGCGATGTCCTGTGGGAGTACGCTGGGCCAGGCGAGCGTCCGTCGAACTGGTCCTACGAGGACGGGTTCAGCTTGCAGGATCAAAAGTTCGACGCGCTCTTCATCCGCGAGGAGAGCACCCGCTCGTGGGTGAACGACAGCGACGGGTTTGGGGTCGCGGCCGCAGAACAGACAAAGCGGGGCGACGTCACGCTCGCCCTGTTGAATGGATATGCGATCCTTCTATTCCCTTCGAGCTCACGCGGCGAGACGTGGCGGCTCTTCGCCTCCGGGAGCGGCCGTCATGTGGTGTTCCCGAGCGTGGGACGCGACTTTGCCATTTCGCGACGCATGAGACCGATTCCCGAGGACGAATGGGAAGCATGGCTGAAAGTCGTTGAAGCGCCGAAGACGGGAGACGCAATGCAGGCTCCGCCCGTCGTGGTCCTTAGCGAGGGTGGGACGCGCTATCGCTGCGGCCGCTGCGGTAGGGTCCTCGTGATCGCCGAGTTCGGGGCGTTGAAGGGTTTCGTCATTCATTGCACTGCATGCGGCCATTACAACGAAGTGTCACTTTGAGACTGAGCGATTTGCGAGCGCCGGAGTTCCGCAGGACAACGTGTCGTTCATCCGGGATACGTACACGTTCAACTTTCCCGGCCCGCCGTCTGAGCTCGTGGATGCATTCCGACGCTACTGTGGCCCCACCATGAATGCGTTCGAGGCGGCGGAAAAAACCGGCCGCGCCGACGATCTGAGGAAGGAATTGGATGCGCTGTTCGAGAGCCAGAACACCAGCCCACGCAAGGATGCCACATCGATCCCGGCGACCTTCCTGCGCGTGACGGTTGCGCTTGACTAATACGCAGCATCGCTCCGGTACCAACGACCGACGTCGGGAGTAGGTCCGTTTCAGAAGTAGCCGATTGGAAACTGCTACCGGGATCTGCTACCGTGCGTAGCAGTAGCAGTCGTATTAAATTGCGTCATATCAATAGCTTATGGTGTTGAGTGAACCCGTCCCCTACGGGGCGCCATTTCACCCATAAGCCATTTTTGTGCCAGAAGCCCTTGTTCTGCAAGGGTTTCGCTAACTCAACTCCTCGACGATCATTGTCGGCAGTGGAAATATGAAAAGCAGTCAGCCGATTGGCGTCTTTCCCAGTTGCCGGCCAACAAGTCGTACCGACTGACATGCCGTCGCGGCTCCGTCCTGCTTCCGCTATAGGGTTTGTCCGATATTGTGCTGACAGCTGATGTAGGCGCTGGATTTCGGGAGACCGGAAGCATAGTCCGACGCTATTCCGCCGAGTACCGCCAGTACTCGGCCTTTCCCGCATTCACGGGTTTGAGTTTACTGAAGCGCACATTGGGCGGCCGCACGCCGGTCGCGATCAGCTTGCCGATGTCGGTCAGCAGGTCGTTGTTCTGCGCATAATCGGAGTGGTTGAGAGCGAAGACATCGGTGCTCGCCGCGGTGACGTCGATTGTGTCCACGCCTGTTACGATAAGCGGACCCGCTGCGGGTACGTCACCAGCGCGGTAGTGCCCCCAGAAGTTGCGCGAGGCGAGAAGGGCGCGATCATTCGCGGCCGCATAGAGCGTAATGCCCTTGGCAAAGCCTTTGATCTGCTGGGCCAGGTTGGTGAAGTTGTCGGCGTCGACATCCGGCGCGGCGAGGATGACCTGGCTGACCACTACGCCCTTGGGAGCGGCCGAGTTCATGTCCTTCAAGACGTCGAGCAACGCCTTGTTGCCCATGCTGTGCGCAATCACGCTGATCGTCTTAGCGCCCGTTTCCTTGACGACGAGATCGAGGAATTGCCGCAGGTAGGGCTCGGACCCTTCGGCGCTCTCGCGGTCGTACGTATAGCTTGCAACGCCTCCGCCTGACGGCCAGCTGTAGACGAACGGGGCGCCGTCGAAGTGCAAGTCGTACGCGATCTGGGCCGTGCGGTAGAGGGCGTTGTCAAACGATGTGTTGTAGCCATGCACGAAGACGATTGCGTGATTTTTAAATGTGTTTGAGCCGGCAAGCCGCGCGCGCACCAGGCGCAAGAAGTCGCCCTTCGTTAGGCTCTTGATCTCCTGCAGCGTGAAATGCTTTTTCGGATCCTCGGCCTGCTCGTAGATGGTGACATCGAAGTAGGGGATGCGAATGGCCCACGGGCGCTCGACCTGAGGGACCTGGTGGCTCTTCGGCACCGTCACGAGCGCGCGCCCGAGCTCCAGCCGATGCGCTCGATCCGCGTTGTAGGCAAGGCGTTTCGGGTTTTGCTCGTGTTCACGGTCGGTGCCGTAGAAGACCGGCACGACATCCCAATCCGATTGTGCCTGCTCCCCCGATTGTGCCGGTGTGGAGGATACGGCCGGCTTGCCGGTTTCCGGGTTCTGGGGTGCGGCGTCCGGTTGCGTTTTCGCATCTGACGGGACGCTCGGTGCTGAGTGACCGCCGAAGGATTTGTCGGCCGGCAAGACTCGCCTCTCGCTGCGGAACGTCGTCTGCGGACCTGCATTGCCGATCTCATTTGACGGCGCAGATTTCTTCTCGCGAAGGGCGTGTGCTTGCTGGGTGAGTTGTGCCGCCTCTGCGGTGCGGCCTTGAGATTGATAGACGGAAGCGAGGTTGCTGAGTGTGCCCGCCACGTCGGGAGCAATGTTCGGGTCGCCGGAGAGCGACTTCTCCTGAGCGGTCAGAGCACGCTTGTAGTACTGCTCGGCTAAGTCGTGCTTGCCCTGCGTCTGATACAACCTCGCGAGGTCGTTGAGGCTTGCAACGGTATCGGGATGATCGGGTCCCAGCGACCTCTCGCGAATGTCAAGTGCGCGCTTATAGGCCTGTTCGGCTTCCGGGAAGCGGTGGAGGCGCGCATAGAGCCCGCCGAGGGTTGTGAGCGCCGTCGCCACGCTCGGATGCTCGCGCCCATGCCGCTGCTCGGCGAGCGCGAGAGAGCGTTGGGCTGTTGAGACTGCCGCATCGTGCTTGCCGGCTTTGCGAAGCTGTTCGACGCGGCGTTTGAGCAGAGCTTGTCGCCTAGCCGCGTCGATGCGCGGCGCTTCTTTCTTCGCCTCCGGCTCGCGGGATCTCGTCTGCGCGAGCTGCAACAAGTCATTCGCCGCACCGAGTCGGCGATCTTCGGCCTCCGCGCCTCCACAAATGGCGCCGACCAGCGCGCAGCCGAGCAAGACAAGAGCGAGAGATCTGGTCAGTTGGCGCCCAAGCACGTTTGCCCCCCAATGATCGCGTACCAAACGTCTTTGTAGGATTATATCTCGGTGACTACGGGATGGCATCGGGGCCGAGGTGCAAGGCCAGCCGCTCTATTGACCAGTGTATATGAAGCCCGCCCAGTAATAGGGATGAGCGTAGGGACGTCGGGCCGTGGGCTGCGCGGTCTGCACGTAGCTGCTTTGATTGCTTCCTGTCGCCAGTTCCTGGGCGGCGCGGCGTGCACGTGTCACCGACGCTGACCTGACTTCTTGAGCTATGGACGCGAGCTGGGCGTCTTGCAGTTTTCCGGCCGCCGCGGCGACATTGGCGTACCCGTTGATATCCTCGTCCGTCGCCTCTCGCAGCCATGCCTGTGCCTGGTTCAACGCCGTAGGCGGATCTAGGCCGGCCTCCAGGTGAAGATCGTAGAATTTGGCCATCAGCAATGCGGTGGCCGCGTCCGACACCGGCCACAGCGTGCCGAGCACGCCGGCGGCGCCAAGCGCCGTGAAGGTGGCGGGCAAACCGATGAACTCGTCGGGGCTGTTGGTGATGTCGTAGAGACCCGTTTCACAGGCAGAGAGCACGACGAGCCGCGGGCGCCCCAGTCCCTCGGCTTCGAGCAATCTTCCCACGCTCAGCGGCACCGCGTCGTGCATCAGGAGCGCCGACTGGCGCGCGTCCGTCCACGAGAAGCCGCCATGCGTTGCGAAATGCCAGTAGGTCTTGCCCTTGAGGCCGGCAAGGACGCTGTCGGGCGTGGCCGCAGCCCCCTCGAGGACGGCGCGGTCGGCACTAGTGAAGTGGGAGGCGACAAACGCGATCTCTTTCTCGGTGCCGGGCAGGTCGCCGGTCGGGTTGACGACGGCGGCGAGCGATGCCCGCTTGGAGCTGGCGACGAGATCATCTCCCGCAGTGAGCGCCTCGATGCTTGGCGCATAGACGATCGTGTAGTCGTCGGTGAACCGGCGCTTGCTAGCCGGATCCTGAGCAAGACCAAGAGGCAGGATGCCGAGCCAGCCGGACGGCAGCCACGCAAGCCGCGTGCGGCCCTTGACCCCGCGTTCGTTCAGAGCTGCATCGAGCCTGCCCCCGAAAAGGCGCCAAAGCTCAGGTCCGATGCGGTCGATGCCGGCGATCCATTCCGGCCAGCGCCGTTCGGCATCGGCCCCCTCGAGGTAGTTGACGAAATAGGCGCCGATCCAGCCGGTGTTTGGCGCGTCCTTAGGCCCGACGAGCAGCTCCGAGAGGCTCTTCGTGCTGAGCGCCGGCACGTCGACGACCGTGAGTTCCTTGCCAGCTTTGGTGGGGCCGACAATCAGGAGCTTGCCACCGAAATCGGTTACCACCGGCATGACGACCGTGGCCCCCGTGGCGGCGACGCGGCGCGCCTCCGCAAGCGCGGGAGCGTCCGTCCCACTGCCTTTGCCGCCGCGATCAACGAGGGCAAACAGCTCGCGGCGAAGGCCGATCACTTTATCGATGGCCGCCACGCGTTCGGTTCCTTGCGCCGCATCGGCCGCCGTTTGGCTGGAATGTATCGCCTCTCGCAGATCGTCGAGCCGGCGGCGTTGATCGGTGGGAAGATCGATCGCCTGCAGCTTAAGCGCGACGGCGAGCAGCCGCGCGCGACCTTCGTCGGCGAGCTCAAACGCCTTCTCCGTCTCGCCCCGCTGCAGAGCGGCGAAGGCAGACTCGGCAAATAGCGGTCCGGCGTCGGCAATGAGCGCCCGCGCCTCGATTTCCGAAACCCCCTGGCCGAACAGCAGAAGAAACGCTTCGCGCGCGCTCGCGTGAATGGGCGCAACGAGCGTCCATTCACCGGATTCCATCAGCACGCGGCCGAGCAGCCGCGACGTGCGCAAATGATCGAGCGGTGCGGCATCGCGGGTAAACACCGTCAGTGCCTGCCTGAAGCTCGCAACTGCCTGCTGCCGGTTGCTGGCCCGCTCGCCGCGAACGCGGTCGGCATACACCTTTCCCAGGTTGTGCTGAGCCTGGGCCCATAGCTGCGGCGTCGCAACGGGCGTGAACACGGTGAGAGCCGCCTGCAGACACGCGATGGCCTTCTCCTGATTATCGGCGACGTCTCCACTCATACGGTCAAGATAGGCGATGGCGAGGTTGTTCTGGGCCTGCGCCCACTGCTCGGGGTGGCTCTCTCGCGCGAACACCGACAGCGCCGCCTCGATGTGGGCGATTGCCATCTCTCGATTGTCAGCCTGCTCACCGCGCAGGCGCTTGCCGAATGCGTTGGCGAGATTGTTCTGTGCCGCTGCCCAGCGATCGGGATCCTTTTCCCGCGTGATGACGGTTAGCGCCGCCTCGAAGCCCCCGATCGCCTCTTCCACGTTCTCGGCGCGGTCTCCCTTAATTCGGCTCCAGTAGACAACGGCGAGGTTGTTCTGAAGTTGGCCCCACAGCTCGGGGGCCGCCTCGCGCGAAAACACCGTCTGGGCCGCCTCGAAGTGGGCAATCGCCGTCTCCTGGTTGTCGGCGTGCTCACCTCGGATGCGCTGCCAGTAGGCGATGCCAAGATTATTGTGCGCCATGGCCCAATTCTGGGCGTCCGTCTCGCGCGTCCAGATTGTCAACGCTGTTTGCAGATGTCCGATCGCCTTTTCCAGGTTATCGGCGAACGCGCCACGCGAGCGGCCGGCATAGAGAGCGCCGAGCCCGGCCGACACCTCCGCCGTGAAACGTTGGCGCGGGATCTCGAGAGGCCATGTTGCGACCCCCGGCTCCAGCGCCAGCACGCGCTCGCCGAACCCAATCTTCTCCTCCGTATCGCGCGCCTGCTGCCACGCCTGGTAAGTGCTCGCTAGCTCATCGCTTTGTGTGGGAGGCGAATTGCTCTGCTGCGCCGCAGCCGGCGCGCTCGCGATCGCGCCACCGACAACCAGGAGACGCATAATCGAGAGGCGCATTCCACCCTCCGCGGTGTTGCGTCGGCGTGCGGGCACGGCTAGGCCGCAACAATGACACTACGAAGGCGGTCCCTCGACCTTGCGCCGTCGGCTTCTTGGCCGCAGCACAATCTGCACGGACGTTGCGCACCGCTGTTACGTCCGTAACAAGCGCAAGCAAGGCGGCCGATTGAGTTGTTGAGCAGGAGCTACGCGAGTTGTCAGCTCAAGCAACAAGATCGCGCATCGGCCTTACCGAAGACGAGTCGGGGAACACCCTGTCTGCCAGTACGGGCGCCGATACCCCGTAGAGATCGGTGAGCAATCCCTTCATCACCGAGCGCAGGTCCGTTGTCGGCTTGAGATCGCGGCTCTGGTAGAGTTGCGCGTCTTTGAGGCCCGGCCAATCGGCGATGACACGTCCGCCCTTGACCGCACCGCCGGCCAAGATCGCGACGGTGCCGGTGCCGTGGTCCGTGCCCGTGGTGCCATTGATACGCGCCGTGCGCCCGAATTCGGTGACGACGAGGATAGCCGTGTCCTTCCATTGCGGCCTCAATCCGCTCTCGAACGCCTCCAGCGCTCCATCTAACCCACCGAGGAGCATAGCCAGCCGGCCCGTGGCGCCGCCTTCGTTTGCGTGTGTGTCCCAGCCATCGAACGCCAGGGCCGCGACGCGCGGTCCGTCATCCGCGGCGATCAGTTTTGCGGCGCCTTCCGCCGCTTGTCGCATCCCGACGGCGGTGTTCATGCCACCGCGCTTTTGAGCGGCAGCGGCCATCACGCCTTCGTGCGTGGCAATACGCTCGGACTCCAGGCCCTTCGTTAGCGCGACCTGGAGAACCGGATCGCGGTGCGCGTAGAGATCCATAACCCGTGCGGCTAGATCGTCGGAGGCTGCAGCCAAGTATTGTGGCGACCACCCGAGCACGGGTTCCGCGCCGCGCAGCACGAGCGGCGTCGTTGCGCCTACAGCGAGCCCGCTCCGATGGCCCACACGATCGCCGGCCGGTAGAACAGCGAGCGCTCGATTGAGCCAGCCCGAATCGACCGAGCCAGGGCCGGCGTATCCGCTTTCCAGCACATCCTGCCCGTCGAAGTGAGAGCGCTCACGATAGGCCGTAGCTGTCGCGTGGATGATCGTGGCGTGGCCCTCTTTGAAGAGGCGCCCGAGCACCGGCATTGCGGGATTGAGAACGAAGAAGCCATCAAGAGGAACCGCTGGATGATCGCCGCTAGTGGAAAGCGCGAGTGCGCCGTGTAGCGAGACATACGATGGGTCACCAACGGGTCCGACGGTCGATAGGCCATCGAGCGCGCCGCGCAGGAC
>CAXMLT010000060.1:0-3324 GCA_964194245.1 uncultured Hyphomicrobium sp. | reverse complement strand
GCCTCGAAGGCGAGCCGCCGACGGAGGGCCGCCTGCCGCCGACGGCGATCATGGAGGGGCACTACATCCGCAACGGCTTCTTCCTCGAGCCGGGCCAGCTCCTGCGCGAAGCCGGCAAGCTCAAGGGCATTCCCGGCCACATCGTGCAGGGCCGCTACGATCTCCTGTGCCCGCCGAGAGCCGCCTACGCCCTCACCGAGGCGTGGCCCGACGGCCGTCTGGAAATCATCGAGGGTGCCGGCCACGACATGAGCGAGACGGGCGTCGCGCCGGCCATGGTGGAGGCCCTGCGCCAGTTAGCCGACGGGGGTTAAGCGCCGCCCGCCAGCTTGCGTTGCGCAGCCTCGCGCCGGCGCTTGTATTCCTCCTCCATGGTCGCGACGTGCCGGTAGACGTTCTCCAGCTCCTCCTTGCGCTCCTCGCTTTGCGCCTCCTCGAGCCACTGCGCGAACTCCTCGCGCAGCGTGAAGAGCACGTCGAGCGCGCCCGCGATTTCGTTCAGCTCCTGTTGCGGTTTGGCGCTGTCGCTGGACATGGGTAGCAGTGCCTCGCTCTGACCTGCAAAGAAGCAGGATAGCAATCGCGCGGCGGTGCTACAAATGCCCGTGCCGCTTGGTCGGGCCGCAGGGAGGATCGAAGATGCGCTTGGCTGTGGCTGTGGCCGTGTTCGCGCTCGCGGCGAGTCTTGTCTGGATTGGGGCGGCCCGCGCCGATGCGCCCACGCTGACGGTTTCGCTCGACGACAAGGCACGGGTCTACACCGCGGCCGAGCTGCTCGCGCGCCCCGACGCGGCGACGATCGCCATTCCCGCCGACGTCGCGTACGGCCGCCCGATGACGTTCCGCGCGGTACCGCTGCTCGCCCTCGTTCCCGCTGCATCCGACCCTGCGCTCGATACCATCGAGGCGCGCGCCTCCGACGGCTTCGTCTCGCAGCTCCCGCGCGCGCTCATCGACAAGGGTGCGTCCGGCGGCAGCGTCGCCTGGGTCGCGGTGGAGGATCCGGCTGCGCTCTGGCCCAATCTTCCCGGCAAGCAGGCGAGCGCCGGGCCGTTCTATCTCGTGTGGGAGCATCCGGAGCGCTCAGGCATTGGGAGCGAGCAGTGGCCGTATCAGACCGTCGCGCTCGCGGGAGTGGAGTCGCCTGCGCACCGCTGGCCGCAGATGGCGGTTGACGTGAGCCTGCCCGCGGATGCGCTGGCCAGGCGCGGACAGGAGGTGTTCACGGTGCAGTGCCTGCCCTGCCACCGCATGAAGGGCGCGGGGGAGGGCGAGCTCGGGCCCGACCTCGGACAGCCCATGAGCCCGACGCAGTATTTTACGCCCAAGGCCCTGCGCAAGCTGATCCGCAACCCAAAGTCGGTGCGCACGTGGCCGCAGCAGATCATGCCGGGCTTCGATCAGTCCAAAATCTCCGACGCAGACCTCGACGCCGTCATCGCCTATCTCGGCGCCATGGCACCGGGACCACAGTGATGGGCTACTTGGTGGCCTGACCGGCAAGCGAGCTCTCGCCGACGCCAGCCGTCGCCCGCTGCTGCACGACGGGCGGCGGGTTCCACTTGCCCGTCAGGGCCGCCGACATGGGCGCGTAGAGCCGCATGGTCAGGGTGAAGGGTCCTTTCGGCGCCGGCAGCCAGTTGGCCTCCTTGTCCGCGCCGGGGCTCCCGCACTGGAAGTAGAGATCGAGAGAGCCGTCGGCGTCGTACTTGAACGACATCCAGCTGCTGACCGCGAAGCGGTTCAAGACGTTCGGCACCTGGAACCCATCAGTATCGTAGAGCGTGATCGACCAGAACGCATCGACGGGGGGCAGCGCGCTCTTGTCGAAGTGCAGCATGTACGCGTTGGTGCCGTCGAGCGGCTTGCCCGTGTCGTCGGCGAGGTTGAGTGGATAGATCGCGTCCTCGGGCAGGTTCGCGCCGAGCCCGACCTGTGCCACGATCGCACGCTTCAGATAGTAGTTGCCATACACGCCCATCGTATCGGTGTTCATCGACCAGCCGTTGGCGACGCGCGCGAGAGTCGGGACCTTCCACGCCATCAGCTTCTGTCCGTCCGCAGGCGCGGTTGCGAGCCCCCGCTGCACGGCCGCGTCAGCGCTCGCCAGGTCGAAGCTTTTCCCGGGCTCGAGCCCAATGCGCCGCATGCGCGCGACGATCGGGTCGTCGGTGATATGCGGCGGGTGCAGCTCGAGGAGATCAGCCGCGTAGGCGAAATATTGCGCCGCTGGCATAGTGTCGACCTGCACCTTGGGCGGCGTTTTCATGTCGATCCCGGAGTCCGGTGCGGATGCGACCGACTGCGGAGGCTTGCCCCACCCCGAGAGCGGCGTGATCTTGTAGCCGGCCTGGATCTCGTGCACGGCGTCGTAGTCGGCGGGGCCGTCGGTCTTGGTGCGCCCGATGATCCACACGTATGGCGTCGGCGCATCGATGCGCCGCGTGCCGGGGGGCAGCTTGAATTCTTCGGCGAAGCGGGCCCTGAGATCGGGGCGCCAGCCCGGCGGCGCAACCAGGAAGTTTCCGGCTTGCGTTCCGGTAGTGCGCCAGCCCGGCGAGGCGAATACGTCCGACCACATATCGAGCATGGGGAGCAGGTAATAGCGTCCGTGCGTATCGGGTACCGAGACGACCATCGGCTCCTTGGTGAGATCGAGGTAGCCGACGGAGTAGAGCGTGTCGAAGTTGGGGCGCACGACAACGCGATCATCGGCCGCCGGATACGCGGGCACGTTGGAAATCGCGTTCATCGGCCCGTGGCCGAAGCCGGCGCCGGCGGCAGCGTTGGTGAGCTGCCGGCGCGTTATGTCCATGGTGATGAGGGGGTAGAAGTAGACGTAGGCATCGACGCCAATGGCGTGCGCTTCCTGCTCGGTGATTG
Organism: uncultured Hyphomicrobium sp.; assembly: GCA_964194245.1. Lineage (GTDB taxonomy): Bacteria > Pseudomonadota > Alphaproteobacteria > Rhizobiales > Hyphomicrobiaceae > Hyphomicrobium_A. The sequence goes on along the minus strand of CAXMLT010000060.1, from coordinate 441 downwards.
TGTCGGCCCGCGCCGGCAAGGCGGCACCGGTTGCGAGGCCCACGGCAGCGACGGCGGAGAGGATGGTGTGAGGTCTTGATGCGCGGTTGAGGACTGGGTTCGTGGTCGGATCGGCCGGCATAGGTACCTCCCAAGCCCCCCATCGACTTTTCAAACCCCCAAGATGCACATTCTGCCTGCCATTGGTCCCGTGTCCACCGCATCGTTTCGCGGTTGCAAAAGTCACGAGAATTGCGAGCGGAACACGGCCTTGATCTGCGCGAGCCGCGCTTCGAGCCGCGTCGCGGTCTCCGGCTGACCCAGCCCATGCGCAAGCGCGATGGCACTGTGCAGCGCTTCCTTGGCGTCGCTGTAGCGCGCCGTGGCGTCGGACGAGGACGTGGCGTCGTACATGCGGCTGTAGGCTTCCTCCGCCTGCCGCTCGTAGAACGCGATCCGGTC
>CAXMLT010000059.1:0-3520 GCA_964194245.1 uncultured Hyphomicrobium sp. | reverse complement strand
CTTCAAGGCTGAGGTATTTACCGCGCGACATTCATTCTCCTAATCACGCTTCTTTTGGTCTTCTCCAAGCAAACGCGAAGTTGGCTCGGCGCTCTACCCATCGTGGCAAGCGCGCGATCATAGCGCGTGTGAATGCTACAGATCACGGATTGGTCGTCGTCTAACTCACGGAGAGACAAGACCCACAGATTTCTGATCTTGCCTACAACGTTTGTCGACGGCCAGTGCGAGGTGAATTCAGCCTTGTTAAATGCTAGATCGCGGAAGATTGTCCGCGAATAGATTGGTGACCTTGTTGGGTCGAGACTTATGTTGATCGAAACCTCGTAGGTCTGTGGACTGTCGGTCGGGTCCCTAAGCGAGAACATGTTAAGCGTGTGCCCAGTCCAGATACTCGGGTCCAAAATTTCTTCTGGCACCTCATGGCCCGTCCTGGTTCCTGAAATTCGGATTTGGCGTAGCCGAAGCTGGCCTTCGATCGCTCTCCCCGCCTTGTGAAACCACTCATTCCAACTCCCGCATTCCCTAGCCGGTTTTGTTTCAAACCGAAGATACTTAGCGGCCGAGTGACCATCAAAATCGAAGAACGGTCCACGGCGACCTCTTGTTTGGCGCCAAGCGAGAAATTCCCAGGTGAGCAATGCCACGATAAGGGCTGTGCCGACCATAATGGCGCCCCCGAAGACCCATGATGCTCTGAGGTAAGGCAGCGTCACGCCCCGCCACCTTTCCCCAAGAAGTTCTGGATTGTCGGCGAGGTTAGCGAAGCCGAATAGGACGAAGATCGCTCCGGCGAGCGAGATGAGCGCTCTGGTAATGAGAAGTCTAAACATCCCGCACAGTGTGACTCGAAAACACCACGTACGTCAAGTGGCCAAACGCTTAGTAAATCACGGTCTGAGAGACCTTGGGCCTCCCTCGTTCGCACCGTCGGTAGCCGCATCGGCGCCCTGGCCCGCAACGAAGATTTCTACTCACGCTTTCCAGCCGATCGCTCTTCCCCCAGAATAATGCCTGATTGGGTGGAGGGGCCGTGAAATCGATTTGCCGAAGCTTGGCGATTTTGGCGCTGGCCTGGACCTCGCTCTCGACGCGGGCGTACTCCGAGGACCTCGGCTGCACCCGCTACGTCCCTCAGATCGGGAAGACGGTCCGCGTCCGCTGCAATGACGAACCGGCCCGTCCGGGGCGCGAGCCGGCGCCGCGACCCGATCCCGGCGTAAACTCCGAGCAGCCGATCGCCGAGCCAAGCCGCGACGCGGATGCGAGCCCATGCCTCAGCGAGGAGAACCCCGGCGCGGCGGTGGGAATCTGTCAGGTCTTCCTCAACAACAATGGCGGGCTGTCGCAGTCGACCAAGGGGTCCGTCTACAAGAAGCTTGCGTACGCGAGCTTGCGCATCAAGGACCATCAATCGGCGTTGTCGTGGAGCAAGAAGGCGCTCGACATCGCGCCAAGTCCCGTCGAGCACTACATCGCCGGCCAGGCCTATGCAGCGCTGAAGAATCCGAGCGCCGCCATAGAAGAGTTCAGCGCCGCGCTCGTCTTGGCTCCCAAATATACGCTCGCCTTCCATCGACGTGGCGAAGCCTACCTCGAGATCGGGGACCGCGATCACGCCAAGAGCGACTTTCAGTCGGCGGTCGCTCTCGTTGCCAACTTCAGCCCGTCGCAGGAGGCGCTCCGCCGCCTTCGCCGCCGCTGACACCCCATGCCGGCCCGCGGGCCTCCGCAATGCCACTCCCCAACCTGCCGTCGCGTTGACGGGAAAATGGCTATCCGGCGAGGCTCCACAAATTCTGCCCAATGCCGGGTTAAAGCTGCAAAGGTACGACGAGGCGCGGACAGGGCGCCTGCGTCGGGTGCGTTGGGACTTGGGGGGAATATATAATGACACTGGCACTAGAGCCGGGCGCTCGCGTGCGCGCATGGTTGGCGGCTGGCGCCGCCGTTTGCGCGTTCCTTTCGTCGCCCGTGTTGAGCGGCACCATCAAGGAGCAGATGGCCAAGCTCGATCCGGAGGAGCGCGCGCACCAAGCCTGCGCCATCAAGGGGCTGGAAGTCATCCGCAAGGACAAGAAGCTGCCGGGCGCCGACCGTCTCAAGACGGGCATCTTTGGCCGGGCTGCCTATGTGGGAAACGAGATCACGGCGAAGGGGGGCGCGGTGAAGGCCAAGAACCGTTGGTACAAGCTGGCGTTCAGCTGCACGGTCACTCCCGACCAGATGAAGGCGACGGCTTTCACCTACGAGATCGGCGCCGAGATCCCGCAGAATAAATGGGAAGATCTGGGCCTCTGGTGACTCGGCTCAGCGGGAAAGCGCGGCCGACGCCAGATAGTTGACGCTCAGGTCGCCCGCATCGAGCTTCCACTCGTCGTGCATCACGTCGTAGACGAGGCCGGAGAATTGCGGTGCGCCGAAGCCCGCGGCTGCGAGATGGCGCTCCAGCTCCTCCGGCGTCACGAAGCGCTGCCAGTTGTGGGTGCCGCGCGGCAGCCAGCCGAGCACGTACTCGGCGGCAACGATCGCCAGCGCACAGGACTTCCAGGTGCGATTGAGGGTCGAGAGCACGGCCGCGCCTTCAGGCCGGATGAGGTCCCCGAGGATGGGAACGAAGCCTCCCACGTCGGGAACGTGCTCGACGACCTCGAGGCATACGACCGCATCGAAGGTCTCGCCGGCCGCGCGGAGGTCTTCGATGCGCGCAGCCCGATAGTCGATTGCGAGACCCTGGGCCTCGGCGTGCCCGCGTGCGGTCGCGATCGCCTCGGGCGTCGGATCGATGCCGGTCACGCGCGCTCCGAGCCGGGCGAGCGGCTCCGAGACGAGGCCGCCGCCGCATCCGACGTCGAGCACCGAAAGGCCCTGGAGCGGTTTCAGGCCTCCTTCGGGAGGGCGCTTAAAGTGGCGCACAAGCGCGTCGCGGATGAAGCGCAGCCGCGCCGGCCCCTGCTGGTGCAGCGGGCGGAACTTGCCGTTGGGGTCCCACCACGCGCCGGCGAGCCGCTCGAAGCGCTCCACCTCGCGCAGATCGAGGGTCGGATCGGCGGACAAGACTGAGGGTTCGGCTTGCATGGCCGCGAGGATACGGCGGCCTTAGCAAAGATTGTCAAGGCGCGGATATTGCGGGGACCGGCCGATGCCGTTAAGACAACGGGCCGTAAACGGGATTTCTGCTCGCTCATGGCCGTCTGAAGCCCTTTGGGGCCGGGTTCGCCTGTCTGCGGCGGACACCCTTTAAGGCCAACTCCAACGCATTCGCGAAGCGCACGGCGGGAAACGCTATGGCTGTGGTTGTGATGAAGTTCGGCGGCACCTCCGTCGCCAACGTCGAGCGCATCCGCAACGTCGCGCGCCACGTGAAGCGGGAGGTCGACGGCGGCAACGAGGTCGCGGTCGTTGTCTCCGCCATGGCGGGCGTGACGAACCAGCTCGTCGCATGGGTGCGCGAGGCCTCGATCCTGCATGACGCGCGCGAGTACGACGCCGTCGTCGCCACCGGCGAGCAGGTGACGGC
>CAXMLT010000058.1:0-1857 GCA_964194245.1 uncultured Hyphomicrobium sp. | reverse complement strand
TGTGTATAAGAGACAGATAGTATGTTGCTCGAGATCTCGCCCTTGGTAGAGCGACGGAGGCTGTCGGCCTGCGATTCACGCAGCGAATAGATCGTGGCACCGTTGGCGACGGAGCCGGTGTCGGCGTAGTCGCAATGGATGGCGATGAAGAGGTTGGCCTTGTTGCGCTCCGCGAACGAGACGCGCTCATCGAGCGGAACGAACACATCTGTGTCCCGGGTCATCAGAACTTTGAAGCGGCCGGTCGCCTTCAGCTTGTCGGCAAGGGTCTTGCCGAACGCCAGCACGATGTCCTTCTCCACGGCGCCATTCTTCTCGGCACCGGAATCGTGACCGCCATGGCCCGGGTCGATCACGATGATCGGTTTGAATGCCTTCTCGGCCAGCACTGCCGGCGGCACCGCGGGACGCGGCAGCGGCGGCTGCAACCCTGCCGCACCCAGTGCGAAGGGCGGCGGCTCGATGGCGGTGGTCGAGGCCTTGCGGACGGCCGGGCTCTTCTCGTCGATGCTTGCCGTGCTGAGCGGGCCGAACGGCATGATCTCGACGACGAGTTGCCGGCCCTTGCCGTCAGCGGTCTTCTCGATCTGCGTGCTCGACACGATCACCGGCTCGGTGACCTCGAGGATCACGCGGGTCTTGCTCACGCCGGATTCGCCGGCGCGGAACGATTTGACGAGACCGACCGGCGTTGCGGTAGGCTGCGCGGGGAGACGGAGCTTCGTCTCCTCGACCTCGATCACAACCCGGTTGGGACCGGTGAGCGAGAAGACCTCGAAGTTCGCCGTGTTCGGCAATCCGATGAGGAAGCGAGTGCGCTGATGATTGCCCTGGAGGGTTCCGGGAGCGGCTACGCGAGCGCTTTCGTTCGCGGCAGAGGCTGTCGCAAGCGTTTCCGCCCTCAACGGCGCCTGTGCGCACGTTAAGGAGAGCGCAAGAATGATCCCGCAGCCGAGGGGCCGCGGTAAACCGTAGACCATGACGTCTGACCCCCGTCTACGCGGTACAAATCAAGTGGTGTGACGGTCAAGGTTGCCTGAGATGATGGCGTTTTGCAGTCCGCCTTCAGGCATTGTTAGGGTTATCGCCCCCAACCGTTAAAACTTCGCTAAGACCTAATAGTTTGCTAACGAGGGATTGCGGATGCACGCCCTTTCCGGGCGCAAGATCCGGCCTTAAGACCACCGCCGCACAGCGTGCTCATCGGCCTCGCGCGCCTCTACCCACACCGTCTTCCCGGCCGCGTCCGTCTCCTTCTTCCAGAAAGGCGCGCGCGTCTTGAGGTAGTCCATGAGAAAGCCCGCCGCCTCGAACGCGGCCTGCCTGTGCGCAGACGAGGTGACGACGAGCACGATATTGTCCCCCGGCCTCAATTCGCCCACGCGATGCACGATGAGGCTTCCCCGCAGCGGCCAGCGCGATTGCGCTTCGGCCTCGATGCGGGAAAGCTCCGCCTCCGTCATGCCCGGAAAGTGCTCGAGCGTCATCGCGGCGACGCCGCCCTCATCGCCGCGCACCCGGCCCGTGAAGGTGACGATCGCGCCGACATCTGCGCGACCCGCGGTGAGAGCGGCGATCTCCGCGCCTACGTCGAAGTCCTCCCGCTGCACCCGGACGGCCATGGGCATCAGCCTCCGGTCACCGGCGGGAAGAAGGCGATCTCGCGCGCGCCGGCAATGCGCGCGCCGGGTTTGACGTGCACCTTGTCGAGGGCGGCGCGGATGACTTGCGGCCGCACGAACGCCTCGTCGAACTCGGGCCCGCGCGTGCGCAGCCAGCCGATCACGTCGGATACGGTCTCCACGCCCGGCGGTAGCTCGAGCTCCTCCGAGCCGCTGCCGATTTTTTCCCGCACCC
>CAXMLT010000057.1:0-2381 GCA_964194245.1 uncultured Hyphomicrobium sp. | reverse complement strand
GTTGTAGGCGTGGTAGTCGCCGCCCGAACGCGCCTCCATGCGGTCGAGCCGCGCCTTCAGGTCGCGAAAGCCGCGCACCATCTCGTCGAGCTTGCTCTCGCGCGAGCGCTTCTCGTTTTGCTGGTAGAGGTAGGCGCGGCTCTCCTGCGCGCTGGCTTCCTGCAACTCCCCGACCTTGCCGGCGAGCTGGCCGACATCGCGCGTCAGAAGACGCACGGTCGCCTGGAGCTGCTCGAGTTTCAGCGCAGTGTCGGCGACGAAGCTGTCGCGGGAGCGCTGGGCGCCATCCTTCTTTGGTGGCGGCGGGGGCGGCGCGTTCGCGATGAAGGGCGTCGAAACGGAGAGATCGTTGTGATCGTCAACTCTGAGCACGGCCGCCTCGCACGCACCATTACCCGGGCCGCAGATATGCTTGGCGGCCCCAGCGTAGCCAAATACAGAAGCAGCGATTTCGCCCGCGGAGCTTGCAGCACGCAGTACATCGCTACTTTTTCGAATAGCTGTACTGCGCAGCCGCTCGGACCACGGTCACAGTCTCAAGATTTCTCTTGGCCCTTAGTCCGTAAACTATAACTCAACAGTAGTTCGTTGGCTAGCGCGAGTTGATGCGATTGCAGGCGTTGGTTGATAACAGGTACACGCTGCCGTCATCGATTGAGCGCCTGCATCGACGCCGCCGCGTAGCGATCGCCCGCAGCGATGCCCGTCGGGAACGCGTCGTCGATCCGCTTCAAGTCTACGGCCGAAAGCGTGACCGCGAGCGCGCCGATGTTCTCCGCCACGTAGCGCGGACGCTTCGTGCCCGGGATCGGCACGATGTCGTCGCCCTGCGCCAGCACCCAGGCGAGCGCGAGCTGAGCCGGGGTCGCGCGCTTCGCCACGGCGATGGAGGAAATCGTCGCGACGAGATCGAGGTTCTTCTGGAAGTTTGCGCCCATGAAGCGTGGCGAGCTGCGGCGATAGTCGCCCGGCTCCAGATCGTCCATGGATTTGATTTGGCCGGTGAGAAAGCCGCGCCCAAGCGGGCTGTAGGGGACGAAGCCGATGCCGAGCTCGCGCACGGTCGGCAGGATCGCCTCCTCCGGCTCGCGGCTCCACAATGAGTATTCGGTCTGCAGCGCCGTGATGGGGTGCACCTTGTGCGCGCGGCGGATCGTGTCGGGCGCAGCCTCTGAAAGGCCGAGAAAACGGACTTTGCCCTCCTTAACGAGCTCGGCCATCGCCCCGACCGTGTCCTCGATGGGCGTCTTGGGGTCGACGCGATGCTGGTAGTAGAGGTCGATCGTGTCGACGCCGAGCCGCTTGAGGCTCGCCTCGCAGCAGCGACGCACGTAGGCAGGGCTGCTGTCGACGCCGATGAAGGCGCCATCGCTGCCGCGCACATTGCCAAACTTGGTTGCGAGGATGACCTTCTCGCGGCGGTCGCGGATGGCGCGGCCGACAAGCTCCTCGTTCTTGCCCACGCCGTAGACGTCGGCGGTATCAAGAAAATCGATGCCGAGCTCGATGGCCCGATGGATGGTGGCAATCGATTCCGCCTCGCTGCCTCCGAGGTAGAAATCGGACATGCCCATGCAGCCGAGGCCGAGCGCGGAGACCTTCAACGAGCCAAGTTTGCGGTATTGCATGGCAGTCTCTCCTTAGCTGAGGTGGCTCTGGCAGATAGGAACGCGGGGCGATGGACGTAAGTTGCGCCGCGTCAGCCGCACTGGGCGCGGTGACGCAGGAAGTGGTCGGCCAGCACGATCGCCATCATCGCTTCCCCGATCGGCACCGCGCGGATGCCGACGCACGGGTCGTGGCGTCCCTTCGTGAAGACGTCGGTCTCGTTGCCGTCGCGGTCGATGGTTTTGCGCGGCGTCAGGATCGATGAGGTCGGCTTCACGGCAAAACGGCAAACGATGGGCTGGCCGGTGGAAATGCCGCCAAGGATACCGCCCGCGTGGTTGGTCAGGAAGCGCGGCTCGCCGTGGGGGCCCATGCGGATTTCGTCGGCGTTCTCCTCGCCGGTCAGCTCGGCGGCGCCCATGCCGGCGCCGATCTCGACGCCCTTCACCGCGTTGATGCTCATCATGGCGGCGGCGATGTCCTGGTCGAGCTTGCCGTAGATCGGCGCTCCCCAACCCGGCGGCACGCCCTCGGCGACCACCTCGATGATGGCGCCAATGGAGGAGCCGGCCTTGCGCACCTCGTCGAGGTAGTCGGCCCAGGCGACGGTGGCCGCGGCATCGGGGCAGAAGAACGGGTTGGCGCCGACGGCATCCCAGTCCCACTGCGAGCGGTCGACGGGCTTGTTGCCGATCTGGATGAGCGCGCCGCGGATCGTCACCTCGCCGATGATCTTGCGCGCGATGCCGCCGGCGGCAACGCGCATCGCCGTC
>CAXMLT010000056.1:0-3643 GCA_964194245.1 uncultured Hyphomicrobium sp. | reverse complement strand
TATATAAGCCGTCGGCCCCCGGAACCAGTGGGCCTCCTCCAGGCATTTTGCGGGATTTCCACTTCGCTTCGCCAGAGCATTCTGCCACGCGGATGATGAAGAGCTGTGCAGCTCGTTGCTGAAAAACTGGTCTTACAGCGCGGCGGGCGCACCGTGGTCGACGGTCTCTCGTTCCGTTTGGGGAGCGGGGAGGCCCTGCTGCTCACGGGACCGAACGGCTCCGGCAAGACGACGCTCCTGCGCGCGCTCGCCGGATTTCTCGCGCCGGCTGCGGGTGCGATCTTGGTTGAAGATGGGCCGGCCGAGCGCGAGCGTGCGGAGCTCAGCCACTTCGTCGGCCACCTCGATGGCCTCAAAGGCCATCTCACCGTGGCCGAGAACCTGAGCTTCTGGGCCTCCTACCTCGACGAGGGCAACGACGGGACGACGGATGCGCGCCTCGAGGCGGCGCTCGATGCCTTCGATCTCGCGGCGCTGGCCGACATCCCGGCCGGCTACCTCTCGGCCGGGCAGAAACGGCGGCTGGCGTTGGCCCGCCTCGGCGTCGCGCAGCGACCGGTGTGGCTGCTAGACGAGCCGACCGTCTCGCTCGATACGGCATCGGTCGCGCTGCTGGCCAAGGCCATCGCTCAGCACGTGGCCGGCGGTGGTCTCGCGGTCATCGCCACGCACGTGCCGATGGCGCTGGAGCGCGTGCGCGAGATCCGCCTCGGCGTCTCCGCGGTCGCGGAGACGCCGCGATGAAGCCGTTCCTCACGCTGGTATCGCGCGACTTGCGCCTCGCTGTGCGCCAGGGCGGCGCGCTCGGCACCGCGCTCGGCTTCTACATGCTGGTCGTCACGCTGCTGCCGCTCGGGCTCGGCGCCGACCTCAACCTGCTCTCGCGCATCGCTGCCGGTGTCTTATGGATCGCGCTGCTGTTGTCCGCGCTGCTGTCGCTGCCGCGCGTGTTCGCGAGCGACTACGAGGACGGCTCGCTCGACATTCTGGCAACGGGCAGCCTCCCGCTGGAGCTGGTGGCGGCTGCGAAGGCGCTCGCGCACTGGATCTCAACCAGCATACCTCTGGCGCTGCTCGCGCCCATCCTCGGCATCCTGCTCAACCTGGAGATCGACGCCTACCCCATCCTGGTCGCGACCATGCTGGTCGGCACCCCGGCCGTGAGCTTCATCGGGGCGGTCGGGGCGGCGCTCACCTTGCGCGCGCACCGCGGCGGGCTCCTGATCGCGCTCCTGGTGCTGCCGTTCTACGTGCCGACGCTGATTTTCGGCATCGCCTCGATCAGCGCGCTGCTGGGACCCGGCGACGTGTTGTCGCCCTTCCTCATTCTCACGGCAATCTCGCTGGCGGCGGTCGTGCTGGGGCCCTTCGCGGCTGCGGCAGCCCTCCGCATGCAGATGCAGTAACCGCATGGCTGAACTGTAAATTGCGCAACCGCGCCTAACCCCTTAGATCAATTCCAATGCAGACGATCACCCAAAGGCTCGCCAACCCCACCCAGTTCATGGAGCTGTCCGCGCGCGTTTTGCCGTGGCTCGCGGGCGCGGCCGCCGCCGTCATCGCCTACGGGCTCTACCTCGCCTTCTTCGTCGCGCCGCCCGACTACCAGCAAGGCGAGACCGCGCGCATCATGTTCGTGCACGTGCCGTCGGCGTGGTTGTCGATGGCCGGCTACACGGTGATCGCCATCTCCGCCTTCGGGCTCCTGGTGTTCCGCCACCCGCTGGCCGACGTCTCGGCAAAGGCCGCCGCGCCCATCGGCGCCGCCTTCACGTTCCTCGCACTCGTCACGGGTTCGCTGTGGGGACGCCCGACCTGGGGCACCTACTGGGTATGGGACGCGCGGCTCACCTCGGTGCTGATTCTGTTCTTCCTCTATCTCGGGCTCATCGCGCTGCGCTCGTCCATCGAGGACGAGACGCTCGCGTCTAAGCTGACAGCGGTGCTGGCGCTCGTTGGCATCGTCATGCTGCCGATCATCAAGTTCTCGGTCGAGTACGGCAAGACGCTGCACCAGAAGGCGAGCGTGCTGCGGCTCGGCGGCCCGACCATGGACCCCTCGCTCCTGCATCCGCTGCTCGTCATGGCGTTGGGGTTCACGCTGCTGTTTGCAGCGCTGCACGTCAAAGCCATGCGCAACGAAATTTTGCGACGGCGCGTAAAGACGCTGCAGATGGCCGAGGTGGAGCGGGCGCAGGCCGGCCGGCTGGCGGCGGCGGAGTAACGCGATGGATCTCGCAATAGATCTGGGGCCGCACGCCGCCTTCATCTGGACTGCCTACGGCGTCGTCACCCTGGTGCTCGCGGGGCTCATCGCGTGGCTGATCCTCGACGGCCGCGAGCAGGAGCGCCGCTTGAAGGACTTCGCCGCGCGCGGCGTCAAGCGCCGCTCCGAGCGTAGCTAAAGCCCCGAAAGAAGAGCGAATGCAGATGCAAATGCCGGTCGACGAGCAGGGCGGCACAACGAGCCCATCGGATTCCGCGCCGCGCGCTTCGCGCGGGCTCTCGTGGGTCATGGTGCCGGTCGTCGCGTTCGCGGGCCTCGTCGCGCTCTTTGCCTTCGCGCTGACGTCGGGAGATCCCTCGCGGCTGCCTTCGGCGCTGATCGGCAAGCCGGTGCCGGCCATGGAGTTTCCCGCGCTCGAAGGACTGCTCGACGCGGGGCATCCGGTTCCGGGCTTCACCAGCGCCGACCTCAAGGGCGGCGTCAGCGTGGTCAATTTCTGGGCCGCGTGGTGCGCGGAGTGCGCCGGCGAGCAGGACCTGTTGCTCGCGCTCAAGGCAAAGACCGGCGTGCCCATCTACGGCGTCAACCACAAGGACGACGCGGTGGCGGCGCGCCGCTTCCTCGGGCGCTACGGCAATCCGTTCAAGGCGGTCGGCACCGACAAGGTCGGGCGCAGCGCCATCGAGTGGGGCGTCTACGGCATGCCGGAGACGTTCGTGATCAACGCCAAGGGCGAGATCGCCTTTAAGCACGTCGGCGCCATCACGCCCGAGAGCCTGGAGACGAAGCTGCTGCCCGCCATCGCCGAGGCCCGCGCCGCGCCCCACCCGAAATAGCTACCGAGCTATACCCACAAAGACGATGAATGCGCTAACTTCACCTCTCCCACTGGGAGAGGTGAAGTTGGACACCTTCCTTCGAGTCCGCGACCTACAGCGGGAAGAACTCGTTGCGCGAGTGGTTCAAGACCGACAGCGTGCCCGTCGCGATGTCGAAGTAGGCCCCGTGCAACGCCAGCCGCCCCTTGTCCTCGAGCTGGCTGATGAACGGGAAGGTGCGCAGGTTCTTGATCGCGGTCTTTACGCCTTCCTTTTCCAGCGCGCGCTGCTTTTCCGCATGCGGCCGCGTCTGATGCGCGGCGAGCACACTCAAGCGCGCGTCATCCAGCATCGACATCCAGCGCGAGATGAACTGCGACTCGGTCTGGATCGCGGCGCTCTGGTCGAGTGCGGCCTTGACGCCGCCGCAGCCCGAGTGGCCCATGACGATGAGGTGCTTCACTCGCAAATTCAGCGCCGCGAACTCGATCGCCGCGCTGACGCCGTGGAACTTGCCGCCAGTCTCGTAGGGCGGCACCAGGTTTGCCACGTTGCGCACGACGAACAGCTCGCCCGGCATGGCGCCGAAGATCGTCTC
>CAXMLT010000055.1:0-2333 GCA_964194245.1 uncultured Hyphomicrobium sp. | reverse complement strand
CGCCTACGACGTGTTCGCCAACGGCGGGCGCGCGGTCGAACCGCACGTGCTGCGCCGCGTCGTCACGCGATCGGGCACGGTGCTCTACGCTTACCAGCCGCAGCCTCCGGTGCAGGCGGTGGCCGCGCCACAGGTCGCCGCGATGACCGACATGCTCAACGCGACGCTGACCTCTGGCACGGGAAAGCGTGCGGCGCTCCCCTACGCGGCGGCCGCCAAGACTGGCACCTCGCAAGGTTTCCGCGACGCCTGGTTCATGGGCTACACGGCGGAGCTGACGACGGGCGTGTGGGTCGGCAACGACGACGGCGCGCCCATGAACCGCGTGGTCGGCGGCAGCCTGCCGGCCGACATTTGGCGCGAAGTGATGCTCGCCGCGCACGAGGCGCGGCCGCCGGCACCGCTGCAGGGCGTGGTGACCTCGAGCGTTCCGCAGTCTCCGGCCGCTCCGGCACCGGCCACGCATCCGCAGGACGGGATCGCCGATGATTTCATCGCCCGCGCATTGCAGGACGAGCCGCCCGCCCCCGAGGAGACTGGCGCGGCGGATTCGCGGCCGCTGCAGGACGGCCGCATGTCGCTCGGGCGATTCAGGGATTAGTGCAAGGGCCCGCGTCAGGCGCGGCCGTCGGACCCGTACCGGTGCAAATCGAGACCGTAGAGCTGCAGCCAGTTCTTGGCCTCTTTCATCGCCGGCACGGTACGCTCGACGAGGGCCCAGAAGCGCGGGCCGTGGTTCATTTCCTTGAGGTGCGCGACCTCGTGCGCTGCGACGTAGTCGAGGATGTGCGCCGGCGCGAGAATAAGCCGCCAAGAGAACGAGAGTACGCCCGTCGTGGAGCAGGAGCCCCAGCGGGATGCCTGGTCGCGCACAACGATGCGCTTCGGAGCAACGTCGAGGCGGCGCGCGTGATGGACAACGCGCGTATCGAGATCACGGCGCGCTTCTTCGAACAGCCAGTCGCGCAAGCGGCGCGCGGCGTGCTCGTTGCGCCCGCTGACGTGCAGCTCGGGAACCCCGGTGTTGGTCGAGCGCCGCTGCACGACGCCGCCAGCGTTGCGCTTGCCGCTGAAGGCTAAGCGGTGGAAGTCGCCACGCAACGGCATCAGCGCGCCGTTGCTGAACGGCACGGGACGCGGCAGGCTGTCGAGGCGCTCGCGCACCCATTCGAGATTGCGGTTGAGGAAGCTTCCGGCCTCGTCGAGATCGCATTGCACGGGAAGCGTCACGATGACGGCGCGCCTCGTGCGGCTCACGCGGAGTGTCAGGCGGCGGGCGCCGGGGTGGCGGCGAACCTCGACCTCGCAGCCGAGCTCATCGATACGGGGACGCTTCAATACTTGCTCCTCGAGCGCTCTCGTGCGCCGCATGATCGTCCCTCGTGTGGACGCAGAACCCGCGTGGCTCGAACTCGTCGAAGCCAACGTGCAACACTCCTGTCACCGTGAGGGTGTCTCACACGTAGAGGAATTTCCGTTGTCCTGCCAGTGCGAAGAAGTGACAGGCAATCGAATCTGCCACACTGTGGCGGACCTGCCGCGTAGCGCGCAGCCTGCATGATTGCGTTAGCTCACGATCTTGTCGAGCTTGGCGGCCATGTCGTCGGCGCTCGTCGACGGCGTGAAGTGTGTGACGAACTCACCCTTCGGGTCCATCACGTAGATGATCGACGTGTGGTCCATCGTGTAGTCGTCTGGGCGCTCTTTGCTCGGCACCTTGGCGTAATAAACCTTGTAGGCTTTGGCGACCGCGGCGATCTCCTCCGGTGTTCCGGTGAGGCCAACGAGTCGGGGATCGAAATTCTTCACGTACGCTGCGAGCTTTTCCGGCGTGTCGCGCTGCGGGTCGACGCTGATGAAGATCGGCGTGATACGTTGAGCCTTCGTCCCGAGTTTCTCCAGCGCTCCCGCCATGAGCTGCAGCCCCGCGGGGCAAATGTCTGGGCACGACGTGAAGCCGAAGAACACGAGCGTGTACTTGCCGTGGAAGTCCTGGTCGGTGACGCGCTTGCCGGTGTTGTCGGTCAGCGTGAATGCGCCGCCGATGAGCGCCTTGCCAGTGACCTGCTGGCCGACCGAGGGCAAGAGCCGCTCACGCACATCCGGCAGCAGGGCGATCGCGGCCGCGAGCCCCAATGCCGCGCCGGCGATGCCGATGACGATCGATCTTGCAGCCATGAGCTTCCCTCGTTCTTAGAACACCAGCTAAAGCGCGGGGCACGCGGCTGCAACCAGCTTCAGCCACGCCCTATTGTCGCGCTGCAGAGATGGCGCCCGCAACGCATTTTCAGCCCGTACATGCTAACGTGCGCGCCGCCGGCATTGGTTAAGGG
>CAXMLT010000054.1:0-9682 GCA_964194245.1 uncultured Hyphomicrobium sp. | reverse complement strand
CGAGGGTCGCACTGTAGGGTCGAGGGGCGCATCCGCCGATTGTTGGCCCCTCACAATTGCTGGTGGCTCGGCTGACCACCCCGCGTTGGCGCGAGCCACCAGTCTCATAAGCCATCTTCAATCAACGGGGGATCAAATGCGAATTCTAACAGCCGCGGCCGTCTTGGTATCCCTTCTGGTTTGTGATCCGGCGCTCGCCCAATCTGGCGCTCCTGCCGATCTGGCGACTGCAGCGACCGGCGAAAACGCAGTGGAACCGTCACTCGCGGACCGTCTACCCCCGCCTGATCCCAAAGCCGAGCGCGCTTAAGAAATGAAAAATTGCATGTCTGCTTGGGACAGGGGCACGCACATGTCGAAGGCCGAGTGGCAACGGACGTGTATGCACCCAGTCCTCTAGCCGCTCGCGCCTTCTCAAACAGCGTCTAGCCCGCGGTGCTCGGGAGACCACGAATTACCGAGACGCCTCCAGAACTCAAACGAGGAAGGCGGGCTTGTGAGCATGTTTGCAAGAGTTGTCGCGTCTTGTCTCCGGCCCCGAGGGGGAAAAATGGAATCGGCGCACCCTCTTCAGGACGCGCCGATTTCTAGCGGGCCAAGTTTTTCAGCAGAGCCCAGATTTATACGGACCTACCACCAACGGTGATTGCGGTGCCACCGGTGCCACCGATGATGGCGGCGCCAATAAACCTGATCCACAATCGCTGAGGACTGAGCCGAGGGGGCGAGCTTCATAGCTGCGCCCGGGCCGGGGGCCGCCTGGGATGAATTGACGGAAGCAAAGCAGGCGAGAGCGCCTACCGCCACCGAGAGTGCGAGACGTTTCATGTTTTTGTCCAATCAGGTTTAGCGCAACAGCGTAATCGAGCTCTGAGGGCCGATCGGTCCGTCGGACCGGCTGGCAGCAACGGCGCTCAGATCTTCAGCGGCAGCGGTGACGCCAACGGCTGTTGCACGGATGGTCCCGTTTTCACTTCGACCGAGGGCTCGCCGACGGGCTTCATTATGGGGGCCGGGACATCCGGCGGCAGCACGGCCGGAGCAGGAGTTGTCTCAGCGATATTTTCAGAGGGCTTCGTTGGTGAGTCGATCATTGATGTTGTCCTTGGAGTTTGCATCTGCAGTTGCTGGACGCCGGTCCAGAGCGAAAGAGCGATAGCTTCCAGCGGGACGCCCTCCGCCCAGGAGCAACGCTACGACTTGTGGCGGGGACGCGTCAGACTCGGAATGTACTCACGTCCTTATGGAATTGGCGCCCGAAGGGACGTTGCTCAGATGCGCGCCGAGGCTCCTGGCCCAAGGCAAGGAAATGAGCGGGCCGCCGCGCAGGGCGCAGGCGCAGCGGTGTCTATTTGCTCTGAGGACGGGGCTCGCCGACTGGCATGACCTCGATAGGATACGCTTCGTCGTCGACTTGCGCGGTGATGTGTGCTGCTCGCTTCTGGCAAGCTTCAGAGATACGCGGTTCTTCCGCCGTTTCGTTGCGGCTAGCGGGGGCGATCATAGTTACCTCGGAGTTACTCGGTTGCGAGCGCAGAGAGTGTCAGCGACGCGACTAATTCGAGCGCCTGGATGGGCAGGCTCAGGCTCACTTTAGTCAGTAACGGGCGAGCACGTAGACTCGGAATCTACTTACCGCTGCTCAAGATCACGGCATTCAGAGGCCTATCGCCTGGGGGCGGGGGCGCCGTTCGCAGATGTGTGGTACAGTTAAGTTGCCGCTTTTCCCATTGAACGCGGGCACACCAGAAAGCAGGGAGGATGACTGGACCTCGTCCAGCCCCGACCGGAGCGGCTCGACCGCCGCCGCGCGGCAGACTCTTGCCGCACGGCAGCGCGGTGCCGGGAGGCAGCGCATTTCCTGTGGTCGGGCTGGGGGCTTCGGCAGGGGGCCTCGAGGCGTTCCAAAAATTCTTCGACGTCATGCCGCCCGACAGCGGCATGGCCTTCGTGCTGATCCAGCATCTCGACCCAACGCACGCCAGCATGATGCGCGAGCTGCTCTCCGTCCACACCCGAATGCGCGTGGTGGAGGTGGTCGACGGCATGTCGCCGGAGCCCAATCACGTCTATCTCATTCCGCCGGGCGCTTACCTTGCGCTGCAGGGCGGCGTGCTGCGCCTTTCAAAGCCGCGCGAGCATCATGGCGCGCGACTGCCCTTCGATTTCTTCCTGCGGTCTCTGGCAAATCAGTGCGGCGCGCGTGCGCTGTGCGTGATCCTTTCTGGAACGGGTGCCGATGGCAGCTCAGGATTGAAATCGGTCAACGAGCAGGGCGGCCTCGTGATCGTGCAGGATCCCAAAGAAGCTGCGCACGGCGGCATGCCGCGCAGCGCGTTGGCTACCGGGTGCGCTGATCTCGTTCTCGCTGTCGCGAACATTCCGGACGCGCTCATCCGATTCTGCCGACAGTCTTACGTGAAAGACAATGCTGGAAGCCAATCGGCTCGGACTATCACGGAGGACGGTCTGGGTAACATTATCTCGCTTCTCAGCGCGACGACGGCGCAAGATTTCTCGCTCTACAAGCCCGGCACGCTGCAGCGTCGCATAGAGCGGCGCATGGCGATGGCGGGGATTCAAAGCGGCGAGCGGTATTTGGAGCTGGTGCGCGACGACAGCAAAGAGCGGGAGGCGCTCTCCAAAGACCTGCTAATCAACGTCACACATTTTTTTCGCGACGCGCAGGCGTTCGATCTTTTGGCGGAGACAGTTGTCGCCGAGTTGGTACTCGAGCAGCCGCTCGGCCGCCCGCTGCGGATCTGGGTTCCGGGCTGCAGCACGGGTGAAGAGACGTATTCGATTGCCATGTTATTCCTCGAAGCGATCGCAACCGGCGGACGCAACATCAAGTTGCAAGTCTTTGCCTCCGACATCGATGCTGACTGCGTAGCCTTCGCTCGCGCCGCGAGATATCCTGAGCAGATCCAGGCCGACATGACGCCCGAGCGGCTCGCCCGCTTCTTCGTCAAGGACGACGGCGCCTATCGCGTCACTCGCGATCTGCGTGAAGCTGTGGTGTTCACCACGCAGAATCTGCTGGCTGACGCGCCCTTCTCGCGCATCGATCTCATTTCCTGCCGGAACGTGCTCATCTATTTGAACCCCGAGGCGCAGCAGCGCATTCTCTCGCTCTTCCACTTTGCGTTGCGCGAAAACGGCGTGCTTTTTCTAGGATCGTCGGAGACGGTCGGAAATCTTGGAAACTACTTTGCGCCGTTCTCCAAAAAGCACCGCATATTCCGCCACATCGGGCGCAGCCGGCCGGGCGAAGTTGATTTTCCAGCGTCGGCCGGCGGCTACGGGCGCTCTTCGTCGGTCCCTGCGGAGAGCAAAAGGACAGCTCTCCCTCTGCCGCTTGGCGTTCTTGCGGAGCGGATGCTGTTGGCCGCGTATGTTCCCGCCTCGGTGCTCATCAACACCAAACGCCAAGGGCTGCACTTCTTCGGGGCAACGGACCGCTACCTCAAGATCGCTTCAGGCGAAGCGAGCCAGGACCTCCTGGTCATGGCGCGTGAGGGGCTGCGCAGCAAGCTGAGGCTGGCCATACAGACCGCGGGCGACACGGGAGCGGCCGCTCTCGCCAGCGGAGCCGGGGTTGACCGTGACGGTAGTCTAATCGGGGTGCAAATAACTGTAGTGCCCGTTTGCGGGGACGGCGAAGGGCATTTGCTAGTCAGCTTCATCGACGAAGCAAAGCGCGAGCCAAAGCCGAATCGACCCGGCGAATCTGTGACCGAGGCTTCGCGTATCGCGGAGCTGGAGCAGGAGCTTGAAACCGTGCGCGCCGAGCTCAGCGGCGCGATCCGCGAGCTCGAAATCGCCAATGAGGAGCACAAGGCGGTCAACGAAGAGGCGATGTCGGTCAACGAGGAGTTCCAGTCGACGAATGAGGAGCTAGAGACCTCGAAGGAGGAGCTCCAGTCGTTGAACGAGGAGCTGAACGCTCTCAACAGCCAACTTCAAGAGACGGTAGAGCTGCACCGCGCGACCTCGGACGACCTCAACAACATCCTGAATAGCTCGGACGTGGCGACGTTGTTTCTCGATTGCGATCTAAGGATTCGCTTCTTCACGCCTGCCACGAAGGCGATCTTCAATGTCATTGTCACCGATATCGGGCGGCCGCTTGGCGATCTCACCCACCGGTTCGGCGGTAACGATCTGTTGACCGACGCACGCGCAGTGCTCAAGACCGTCGCTCCGTTACGGCGCGAGGTCGAAGCCGACAACGGCGCTTGGTACAATCGTAGCATCCTCCCGTATCGTGACGACGCGGGCCGCGTCGAGGGCGTGGTCATTACATTTGCCGGCATTTCCGAAATTAAGGCGGCGCAGCAGGAAATTCAGGCGGCGCGCGCCTATTCCGACAGCATCATCGATACCATCAGCGAGCCGCTCGTCGTGCTTGATGAGGAATTGCGCGTCATCTCGGCTTCGAGCGCTTTCTATCGCGTCTTTGCGGTGACGCCGGAAAGGACTGTTGGGAGGCTGCTCCACGACGTCGGAGAGAATCTCGGCGCGCCGGCTATGCGCGCGTTTCTCGCATCGCTTGCGACCGAAAGCAGGCTCACAAAGGACGCGGAGATCGTGATTACGCTGCCAAGGCTAGGGCGGCGCGTGCTTGTCGTGAGCGCTAGCATCATCCATGAGGAGCCGGCTGCGCGCCGAAAGATCCTCATTGCAATCGCCGACGTCACGGAGTCGAAGAACGTCGGAGAGCTGTTGGAATCGGCCAGGGCCGAGGCGGAGCGGGCCAACATCGGCAAGTCGCGGTTCCTTGCCGCTGCCAGCCATGATCTGCGCCAGCCGCTGCAGACGATCAGCCTGCTGCAAGGCATCCTGGCAAAGCGGATCACCGACGAAGGCACCTTGAAGCTGGTGCACAGGCTCGATGAGACCGTAGGTGCCATGTCGAGCATGCTCGACAAGCTGCTCGACATCAACCAGCTCGAAGCTGGAGTTGTGCGACCGGACATCGTCGATTTCCCGATCGATGCCCTGCTCGATCACCTGAAAACCGAGTTCACCTATCATGCAGCGGAGAAGGGCCTCGGATGGCGCGTGGTTCCCAGCCACCTCACGATCAGGAGCGATCCCCGATTGCTCGAGCAAATGCTCCGCAATCTGCTTTCCAATGCGGTCAAGTACTCCAAGCAGGGAAAAATACTGCTCGGCTGCCGCCGCAGCGGCGACAAGTTGCGCATTCAGGTCCTGGATACCGGGGTCGGGATTCCAGCGGGGGAAGTGCGCAAGATTTTCGAGGAGTTTCACCAGATCGACAATCCTGCCCGGGAGAATAGCCGTGGCCTCGGTCTCGGTCTGTCGATCGTGAAGCGGCTCGGCGACTTGCTGAACCACTCGATCTATGTGCGCTCGATCCCGGGAGCGGGATCGGTCTTCGAAGTGGAAGTGCCCCAGGGCGACTCTACTGCGGTCAGAATTCCTTCCCCGCAAGACCGCGCCAAGGACGAGGAAGCAGCCCTAAGCGGCACCATTCTCGTCATCGAGGATGATCCAGCCGTGCGCGAGATGATTAAGTTGCTCCTCGATGCCGAGGGGCATCGCACTTCGGTTGTTGCGGACGGGCAGACGGCGTTGACGCTGGCCGCTCAACCCGCGACAAGGCCTGATCTGGTGATCGCTGACTACAATCTGCCGCGCGACGCCAACGGCCTCGCCATCGTCGAAAGACTGCAGCGCGAACTCGGGGATGAGCTTCCGGCGATCGTACTCACGGGAGACATATCGACCGAGACGTTGCGTGAGATCGCGCGCCACGGGTGCATCCATCTCAACAAGCCGGTGAAGGCTCAAGAATTGACCCGCCTTATCAGACGGCTTCTCGCAAAAGCTCGTGCCCCTGCAGCCGCAAGCGCACCCGAGCTGGAGCTACCTCTGAGCAGGGGCAAATCGTCGACAGTCTTCGTGGTCGACGACGATGCCGCGGTCCGTGAGGCCACGCGCGATCTGCTCGGCGAGAATGGCTATGCGGTTGAGGTCTTCGCAGACGGTGAGGCTTTCTTGCGAGCCGATCGACCAGAGGGGTGCCTGCTTGTAGATGCGCGAATGCCCGGCATGTCTGGTCTGGAGCTTATCGAGCGGCTCAGGGCAAATGGCGTTGCGCTACCGACCATCGTGATCACGGGCAGCGGAGACGTACCCATGGCGGTCGAAGCCATGAAGGCGGGCGCCGTCGATTTCGTCGAGAAGCCGATCGGTCATGTCGAATTGCTCGCAAGCATCGAGCGCGCTCTCGACCAAAACGTAAACGCGACGGCGCTTTCTCTTCCGCGGGATACGGCACTGGCATGTGTGGCAAGTCTGACGGGGCGCCAGCGTCAGATCATGGATCTCGTGCTGGCGGGCCATCCGAGCAAGAACATCGCCGCCGATCTCGGCCTCAGCCAGCGGACCGTCGACAACCACCGAGCGGCCATCATGAGAAAGACCGGCTCGAAATCCCTTCCTGCGCTGATCCGGCTGGCGATTGCGGCCGCGTGAAGCCGGCACTTCGAAGCGGCTCGGCCGTGCAAGGTAGCAAGCCGAGCCGCCGGAATGAGACCACCCGTTCGAGTACGCTGAATTGACCTCTCACTCGCGGTCTCCCATCCCGATTCAGCGCATACGATGTCGGCGATGCCTAGATACGGAAACTACCCAACCGTGAATGGGCCTATGCGCGACGAGATTTAGCCAACGTCGGATGGTGGCCAATCATCAAAAGCTCGAAGCACACGCCCGCGATCACGCCCGCGAGGCAGCCGGTCAACGCTGCGGGTGGCGGACCGAAGACGCTGAAGCCGAGGCTGTAGGCACCCAGGCCGCCCAAAACTGAAGCGACCAGCGCGTTGCGCAACGCCACGCCGGGAATGAGACTTGTGCCGGGGCCTGGACCCGCACCGCGGATAGCCGCGAAAATTGTGAAGTGGCGGATGGCTCTCGCTACGAGCACTGCTACAAGCGCTGCTGCGACCGCCAACACGGCTCGATTGGCGACAATCTCATTTAACGCAAAGCCGGTCACCGCTCCGGCGATGCCGCCCGTGACGATTGTGAGGACGATGCCGGTGGAAATGAGCTCCTGATATCGAGACATTCAATTTCTCCTCTGTGTCGGCTGGGGAATGCGCGCTCATGGCGGTTGTGCGCAACGAGCAAGCGCGCTCGGCACCACGATGGACGGCCGTCGCGGCACGATCCGATCCAGAAGCGCGTATGGGGCAGCAGTAACGTGGGGGGACGTCTCGGCGGTAGGGTCGGAAACTACTCAACATCGAAAAACGGCCACAGACCTATCGGCCCGCGGTGAAGATTGCGAGCTGAGGCGGCTGAGTACATTCCGACCCTAGCCCAGGCGCCAGGAAGCGCGTCCAAGTCCGGTTCGCCGGGATAGGCCTTAGAACAGCCAGTCGGACGTGCAGCGCCGACGTTGTCGTCGCTGTCGCAATTCTTCCCCCCAATGAGGAAATGACCCATGAAAATGAAATATGCGCTTTGCGGTATCGCTTTTGCAGCGTTCGTGGCCCCGGCCTTGGCGGCCAGTGCATTCTACGTCGTCCATGACAGTGCGACGATGAAGTGCTCGATCGTGGAAGCAAAGCCGATGACCGGCTCGGCGAAGCTCGTCGGATCGACCGTGTATAAGACGCGGGCAGAAGCCGAGACCGGAATGAAGGCCGAGGGCATCTGCGCGCCCAAGTAGCCGCACGTTGGTTTGGGTTCGTCATTGAGCCTCGGCGCGCAGCCGAGGCTCACTTGTTTTCGCGGTCCGTGCTGGTCTCGAGGCCAATTCCGGCTCAGCCTGCCAGTTGGGCAAGGATCTTGCTCCAGGTTTCGCCGTGTACGGCGCGCCGAGGGACAAAATGCCCAATAGTCCCTTTGGTCATGGCGGAGTCGGCGCGCTGAATGCCTCGATCGAGATGCTCCAAGTCCACGTACTCTTCTCCCTGCGATAGCCCGGCGGAGCCTTCGGCACTGCTGACCTTGGCATTCTCCTCATCCGACAACAGTTTCAAAATCGTGTCGCGAGCCATGTGCTCGGCGCGTTCGGCTACCGTCATTGGATGATCTCCGGTTGGATTGCGGGGAGGCGTTTGCTTCCGTGACGCGTCGGCCCGTCTGGCCGCGTTTCAGAAGGGGCAGCCGATCAACTTCCCAAGGCACATGACTGACAACGATCAAGCTGGCTTAAAGTTGCCTGCCTCAGGAATCGGCGCACCGGATCCTTTGGCCGTTGCCCGGATCGGAGGCACTATGCCGAGCCACTATCACGCTATTGTTGGGATCGACCATCACGAGGCCCGAAGCGTTCATTGTAACTCTTCCGGCCTGGCAGCCGCCAGGATCCGTAAATCCGACCCGCGTTCCCCCGCGACATAGGTATTTTCCGAGTCTGTAAGTGGTCCCTTTGTCGGTTCAGGGTGGGGGTCCGTGCTTCTCCGCGGAAAAGCAGCCTCACAGGGCCAGTTCGCCCTGGTGGCAGGTCTAGCAGCATCGTCCGAGGATGAGCGCATCATAATTGGACCACCAGTCTACGTCTTCGAGTCTGGGGAGGTCGGCCACTACGGCCTTTCCCTCTTTAGGGATGGCAGCAATCTACCGGTCTCGATGGATGGACTGCGCCGCTGGACATTTCTTCAACAGGTGACGATGGAGGATGGTGACCTTCTTCCTTATGTTGAGGACACCGCAATCGCTCGTTCGCACCTGACCATATGCGGCTCCTACCGCACGCGCCCCGCGACTATTCCAGGCTTTCCGACGGCCCACCGATCGTCGGCGTGAGCGGACGTTGGAGCGCCCCCGAACTGGCGAGGCGATGGCACGGGAGAGCCGGTAGAGTGAAGCCAGAAGACCAGGACCACTAACATTTCATGCGCCAGGACACGACCACCCTCGAACGCGCTTTTGAGCTGGCCAACGCGGGCCAGTGCAAAAGTATCGACGAGATCAAGTCTCTACTAAAGGCGAGGGCTATTGGATTGATGCCATCGTTGGACGGCAGCTCTTGAAGCAATTGAGGGACCTCATTGCGAGAGCCCGAGAATCCTAAAGGCTGAGCCAGCACGTCGGCTTGTGCGTATCGGTTCGTGTGTTTGTGAATCGCATCATGCCTTCACCGTCAAGGAACTGAGCGGCGCGTCCAGCATATAGACGAAGCCGTTCGGCTTATAGGCAAGCTCAACCTGACCATTCAACTGCTGTCCAAGCGCTTCCATCATGCGGGTGCCGAAGCTTCGCCGCGTCGGCGTGTCGACCACCGGGCCTTCTTTTTCGGTCCATGTCAGTCGCAAACGCTGTGGTACATCGGCGATCGCCCACGCAATTTCGACGCGACCCGCCAGCATCGACAGCGCACCGAACTTTGTGGTGTTGGTGCATAGTTCGTTCAAAGTCATCGCCAGCGCGATCACGGCACCGGATGTAATTCCGATATCGGGCCCATCGATCGAAAATCTTCCGGCCCCCTGGTCTTCATAAGGTTTGATCGCGCCGCGAACGGTATCCACAAGACTGGCATTGGCCCAGCTGACTTGAAGTAGCAAATCGTGCGCGCGCGCGAGCGCGATCAATCGGCCTTCGATGGCTTGCTGCCCGTGCTCGATGCTGGTTGCCGTTCGTAGGCTCTGTGACGCAATGGCGGTCACAGTAGCGAGCGTATTCTTGATGCGATGATGCA
>CAXMLT010000053.1:0-3069 GCA_964194245.1 uncultured Hyphomicrobium sp. | reverse complement strand
CCTCGGCGACTTCAATGAAGACCTCCGGCTCTTAGGATCCGAGGCGCTCCGGACGGCCGTCCGCGTCCAGATCGCGCCCCAGGATGTCGCACGCTTCCTGGAGCACGCAGCCTAGACGGGATGGAGGCCGGTGACTGTTGGTCGAGCACTTCATACAAAGCCCGCCTCTGGGATGACCGGTGCCTTAGAGGTCCGTGCCCCGGCCTTCCAGAGGGCGATCGGCCATCAGACGGTCCGCCCGGGCAACCTTGTGGCCGACTATTTTCCGGCGGCCCGCTCCACCCCACGCGGTCAAGACGCGCGGGGACCCCGGCTCGGGCCTTTCCATCGCGAGACAAAATAGCCGGCCCCTGCGGTCCTTCGCTCACGCTGTGGCCCTTTGCTTCGCTCCGGGTGCCAGTCCAGCCCGTCCGACGGCTTCGTCGCCATGAAGGCCGCGGCGGTCGCGGTCCAGCGAACGGAGCTTCCCATGAACGAGCATGACGAGTTTGAACCCAACCACACCTCCTCTCCAACCGATCATGCCCTGACTGAGCTTCAGCTCTACGGCTTCCACCCGCGCGAGGACGAACCCGATCCCCGACCAATCCCGGAAGATCGCGTGATCGCAGGCGCCGTCGCCGACATCTTCGACGCGCTGATCGCCACGATGGCCGACACCGGCCTCGATGCCGATCTCGACGACCTGCTGTGGTCAACGGTCAACACCTTTCACCGCGCCGTCGAACGGGTCGAACGCACGCTCGACGACAACGAGCAGGCGCAGAAGCAGGGGCAGCGCGAACAGGATGGCTCCGAGGTGAAGGCCGTCCAACTCGAAGCGCTGATCGCCACAGGACAGCGGCTCATCGAACGCCGCGACGCCCTCGAAATCTTTCGTGACACCGGCGCCGACCTTTACCGGAAGACGACCGGTTCGAACTGGTCTCCCCGCCACGGCTCACGCGTCAACCATCGCCAGCTCACCTCTGCGATGATCGACAGCCGCGACTTCATCGCCGCGCGTAAGCGCGCTGACCGAGCATATCCTGCTGGGCGGCGCACCACGCAGCATCGCCATCATGAACGGCACACTCGCCGGCGCCGTCGGTCTCGGCTTGCGGCTGTGGCTGGTCGGTCTGCTCATCTGGGCGATCGGCCATTTCGCCGCCGTCTGGGCAGCGAAGCGCGATCCACTCTTTGTGGAGGTGGGCCGCAGGCATCTGCGCATTCCGGACCATCTCGCGGTCTGAGGCACGGCCATGATGAACCTCGCCGAATATCGCCGCACCGCGACCCGCCTCGCTGATTTCCTACCTTGGGCGGCGCTAGTCGGCGAAGCGGTCGTGCTCAACAAGGACGGCAGCTTTCAGCGCACAGCGCGCTTTCGTGGCCCCGATCTCGACTCCGCTGTGGCCGCCGAACTGGTTGCCGTCGCCGGTCGCCTCAACAACGCCTTCCGGCGTCTGGGCTCGGGCTGGGCGATCTTCGTCGAAGCGCAGCGTCACGCGGCCGCCTCCTATCCGGCAAGCCGCTTCGCCGATGCCGCCTCCGCCCTAGTCGATGCCGAGCGCAAGGCCGACTTCGAGGAAGCCGGCGCGCACTATGATTCGAGCTACTTTGTGACCTTCCTCTATCTCCCGCCCGCCGAGGACGCCGCACGGGCCGAGACCTGGCTCTACGAGGGCCGCCAACACTCCGGCGTCGATCCCCATGAAGCCCTCGCGGCCTTCATTGACCGCACAAATCGGGTCCTCCAGCTCGTCGACGGTTTCATGCCGGAATGCCGGTGGCTCGATGACGGCGAGACGTTGACCTACCTGCACGCGACCGTCTCAACGAAGCGCCACCGCGTCCGCGTGCCCGAAACGCCGATCTACCTCGATGCGCTTCTCGCCGATGAGCCGCTGACCGGCGGCCTCGAGCCGCAGCTCGGCTCCGTGCACCTGCGCGTGCTGACGATCAACGGCTTTCCGACGGCGACGACGCCTGGAATTCTCGACGATCTCAACCGGCTCGCCTTTCCCTATCGCTGGTCCACGCGGGCGATCCTCCTCGACAAGACGGATGCCACCAAACTGCTGACGCGCATCCGGCGGCAGTGGTTCGCCAAACGCAAATCGATCGCCGCGATCCTGAAGGAGGTGATGACCAACGAGGCATCCGCGCTCGTCGATACGGACGCTGCGAACAAGGCGGCCGATGCCGACATGGCCCTGCAGGAACTTGGAGCTGACTATGCCGGCCAGGCCTATGTGACCGCCACCGTCACCGTCTGGGACGCCGATCCGCGCACTGCTGACGAGAAGTTGCGCCTCGTGGAAAAGGTGATCCAGGGGCGCGACTTCACCGCGATGTCCGAGACCATCAATGCCGTCGATGCCTGGCTCGGTTCGCTGCCCGGCCACGTCTACGCCAACGTCCGCCAGCCCCCGATCTCCACCCTGAATCTTGCCCACATGATACCGCTCTCCGCAGTCTGGGCCGGGCCGGAACAGGACGAGCATTTCGGTGCGCCGCCGCTGCTTTACGGCAAGACCGAAGGCAGTACGCCGTTTCGCTTTTCGCTGCATGTCGGCGATGTCGGTCACACGCTGGTGGTCGGACCGACCGGCGCGGGCAAGTCCGTGCTGCTCGCGCTGATCGCACTTCAGTTCCGACGCTATCCGGATGCCCAAGTCTTCGCCTTCGACTTCGGCGGCTCGATCCGTGCGGCCGCGCTGGCGATGGGGGGCGACTGGCACGACCTCGGCGGCAGCCTGACGGACGGTGCCACGTCGTCGGTGTCCCTACAGCCGCTCGCGCGCGTTCACGCGACCCACGAGCGCGCATGGGCAGCCGACTGGATCGCCGCCATCCTTGCCCGCGAGGGCGTCACTATCACGCCGGAAGTGAAAGAACATCTCTGGACGGCGCTGACTTCGCTGGCGTCTGCGCCGCTCCCCGAGCGCACCCTGACCGGCCTTGCCGTCCTCCTGCAGTCGAACGATCTCAAGCAGGCGCTGAGACCCTACTGCGTGGGCGGTCCCTACGGACGGCTCCTCGACGCGGAAGGCGAACAGCTCGGGGGCGCCGCGGTCCAGGCTTTTG
>CAXMLT010000052.1:0-5898 GCA_964194245.1 uncultured Hyphomicrobium sp. | reverse complement strand
ACGGCGAACTCGTCGCCGCCGAGGCGGGCAACGCTGGCGTCGGGTTTAAGCGCGGCTTCGAGCCGGGTCGCGATCTCCTTCAGCAGCTCATCGCCCGCCGCGT
This sequence comes from uncultured Hyphomicrobium sp., assembly GCA_964194245.1. GTDB lineage: Bacteria > Pseudomonadota > Alphaproteobacteria > Rhizobiales > Hyphomicrobiaceae > Hyphomicrobium_A. The sequence goes on along the minus strand of CAXMLT010000052.1, from coordinate 5,795 downwards.
GGCCGAGGATGTCGTTCGTCTCCTTGAAGCGATCGACGTCGATCAGGCCGACGGCGAACTGCTGACCGGCGGCTCCGGCGGAAGCGAGCAGCGCCTGCAGGTTCTCGTTGAACTGCAGCCGGTTCGGCAATCCCGTCAGGCTGTCGAGCTTGGCAAGGCGCCAGAGCTGATGCTCGAGCTTCTTGCGCTCGGTGATCTCCTCGGTGAGCATCATGATGCCGCCAATCGAGCCGTCGTCTAGGTGCCAGGGGCGCACCTCCCAGCGGATGATGTTGGTCGATCCGTCCGCGCGCTTGAATTCCTCCTCGGGCGAGCTTTCGGTCGCTCCAGCCAAGATGCGCAGATGCTTCGCGCGCCAATGGGGCGGGATCTCCGGGAAAACATCGTAGTGGTGGCGACCGACGAGCGATTCCTCAGTGAGCTTGTAGTCGTGCAGCCAACGGTCGGAGTGGGCGACGTAGCGCATTTGCGTGTCGAACATGGCGACGGCGGCGGGCGCGTGCTTGATGAAGGCGGTGAGCGTGGAGTGCGCGCGCATGAGCTCCAGCTCGGCGCGCCGGCGCTCGGTTATGTCGACGTAGAGGTTGAGGTGGCGGTCACCGGGAATGGGGATACAGGAAATCTCGAGCACTTTGCCGGTGTTCTCATTCCTTTCCTGGATGACCGGAACCGGACTCAAAAGCGTCTTGAGCCGGTGGGCGATTGCCTCCTCCACGGGAAGCGCCGGTCCGTAGTCGCCGCGCTCGGCGCGGAAGCGAACGAGCGTCTCAAGCTTCGGATGACCGTCCGCGAAAAGCTCCTCAGGCAGATCGAGCAGCGTTCGATAGAGCCGATTGCTCACGAGGCCTCCGTCGCGATTTACGAGTGCGATGCCACCCGGGAAGTTGTCGATCATCGCCTGCAGCGTCTGCGCCTGCTGGCGGATGGGTGTGATGTCGGTGCTGATGGTGATGAACTGCTCGATTGAGCCTTCGCGATTGAGGCGCGGAATGACGATCGATTCAAACCAGACGTCGGTGCCGCTCTTGGAGCGGTCGCAGAACTCGCCGCGCCAAGTTTTGCCGGCGTGCGCGATGCGCCACATCTCTTCGAGCGATTCCGGCGCGTGCTGGCCGGAGCTCAACATCTCATACGGCCGCCCGAGGAGCTCTGATTCCGTATAGCCGATGACCTCGCAGAAGCGCTTGTTCACTTCGATGAGGCAGCCGCTGCAGTCCGTGACCGTGATGCAGAAGTGGTCTTCGAGCGCTTTGCGATAGCCGTCCAGGCGATCGATGTCGCGAGCTTTGTAGATCTTCGACAGGATCGGGCGCGCCGCAAACCAGCGGCGTACTGCGCGCCAGTCGCCCAATATCCCTGAGAGCACGCCGGGGCCCCCAAATTCTGTCTCCGGCGATTAGACCCAAAAATTGTTAACCCGATGTTATGTAATGCGTTCCGATCCCAATTTGGTTTCCGGCAGCTTAGCCCGACCCCCATTCGGCGGCAGATGAAGGGCGGCGCCGGCGCTTGCTACTCCCGCTCGGCTATTGCCGCGAACTGCCGGTGCCATCTAGGAGCCGTTGCGCTCTTGCCGCAGCAGCTCTGCCGCACCCAGCAGAGCCGCAAACGGGCGGATGACGACGTACGTCGGGATTTCGCCAAGATACTTAGCGAAACGGCCCTTCGCCTCGAAGCGCTCGCGGAAGGCCGACTGCACAAACGTCGCACCGAGCTTCGGCACGATGCCGCCAGCGATATAGATCCCACCGCGCGCTCCGAGCGTCAGCGCTAGGTTGCCTGCGACAGTGCCGAGCATCGCGCAGAATATCTCCGTCGCTTCGCGCGCGAAGCGATCGCTGGTCCGCGCCTCCGGATGGCTGATCTCCTCTGCCGTGAGCGGCGCCGCGGGGGCGCCGGCAAGCTCGCGCAAGGCGGCGTAGAGATTGACGAGACCGGGCCCAGAGAGCACGCGCTCGGCGGAGACGTGCCCGAAGCGGCGGCGGAGCAGCTCGATCACGGCACTTTCGCGCGCATCCGTCGCCGCCATGGTGACATGGCCACCCTCGCCCGGAAGGGCGACGGCGCCGAATGGCCCGCCCAACGTCCCTGGCACGAGTGCACTGACGCCAAGCCCACTTCCAGGGCCCAGTATGCCGATGGGTGCGCCCACTAAGGGCTCGCCGCCGCCAACCTTGATGAGTTCGTCGGGGGTGAGATGGGGAACCGCGAGTGCGTTGGCGTGAAAGTCGTTGACGATCTGAAGCCGCACCAGCCCGAGCGCTTCGCGCAAGGCCTCAGTGGAGAAGGTCCAGGGATGGTTGGTGAGACTGACGATGTCACCGTCGGGCGAGGATGCGATCGCGAGCACCGAGTGAGACGGGGTTGCCGCCGGTGCCTCTGCGAGAAAGGCCACGATCGCGTCAGCGAGAGTGGGGAAGTCGTTACACAGGATCGCGCGCGTAAAGGCGATGTCGCCATCCGGCCGCACGAGCGCAAAGCGCGCGTTCGTCGCGCCGATGTCGCCGACGAGGCCCCATTTGGCGCTGCAATCGCTGGCAGTCATGCTCTCGCTGGCTCCGCCTGCACGGGTTGTCGCCCGCAAGGACATTTCTCCGACACGGAGTGCTGGTCAACCCTTTGCCATTCTCGCCGCCTTGGGGTGTCGCGAGAAAGTTAATGATGGCAGCTGCGGGCTCTTGAGACGGCTGCCGGTTGGGGCCGGGGGGCGGACGTTGCCTCGGCGAGACCTCCGGCGACCTTACCGTGTCGCTTGGCGGGAGGCCCACGGATTAGGCATTTCGAGGAACGGAACTTCCGGGCGGCCACTGCTTTGACCAAGATCGGTCACGGTCCGATACACGGCCCGACACACGGCATGAGAGGAAGCGCCGGCACGTGACATACAGTGTTCCCCTTCCCGGACTTCAGAAGGCGCCGATGAAATATTCCGCCAACCTCAACGTTGCCCCCATCGGTAACGGGCGCATCGCCGCGCTTGTCACCCCCCAGGGGCGCATCGCGTGGTGGTGCTTTCCGCGCCTCGATTCCGACCCCGTCTTTTCCAACCTCATCTCCGGCGATGAGGAAAAAGGCTTCTGCGACGTTTTGCTCGGCGGTGCCAAGCAGGCGACGTCGGGCTACGTGCGCAACACCGCCATACACGAGACCGTGCTCGAGGACGGCAACGGTAATGCCGTCAGGATCACCGACTTCGCGCCGCGCTTCCTGCGCTTTGAGCGCGCCTTCCATCCGGCCCAAATCTTCCGTCGCATCGAGCCGCTGTGGGGCTTGCCGCGCATAACCATCAGGCTGCGACCAACCTTCAACTATGGCCAGCCCGGCCAATGCCAGGCGGTGGGCTCAAACCACATTCGCTATACCGGGGGCGCTGACGTGCTGCGGCTAACGACCGACGCGCCGCTCTCCTACATCACGCAGGAGACGCCGTTCGCGCTTACCCACCCGATCACGCTGGTGCTCGGACCCGACGAGCCACTGGAAGCCTCCATCGATGCGCTGTCGCGCGAATTCCTCGAGCGCACGCGCAGCTACTGGACCACCTGGGTGCGCGGGTTGGGCGTTGCGCTCGACTGGCAGGACGAGATCATCCGCGCCGCCATCACGCTGAAGCTGTGCCAGTTCGAGGAGACGGGCGCGATCATTGCCGCGCATACCACCTCGATCCCCGAGGCCCCGGGCACGAGCCGAAACTGGGACTATCGCTATTGCTGGCTGCGGGATGCCTATTTCGTGCTGCGTGCGCTGAATCGGCTCGGCGCCACGCAGACGATGGAGGCCTATCTCGGCTACATCACCACCATCGCGGTCGACGTCGAGCGGCCGCTGCGGCCCGTGTACGGCATCATTCACGATCAGTCGCTGGAGGAGCGCGTTGCCGCCGACCTCGCCGGTTATCGCGGCATGGGTCCCGTGCGCATCGGCAACCAGGCCGCCGAGCAGATGCAGCACGACGCCTATGGCAGCGTCATCCTCGGCGCCTCGCACATGTTCATCGACCGGCGCCTGCCCGGAATGGGCGACGAAGCCCTTTTTCGCCGACTCGAGCCGCTCGGGCATCAGGCGCGGAAATTCTTCCAGGAGCCGGACGCCGGTCCATGGGAATATCGCGGCCGCCAGCGCATCCACACGCATTCGGCGACGATGTGCTGGGTTGCCTGCGATCGCCTCGCACGCATGGCGGACCTGATTGGCCTCGGGGATCGCGCCGCGTACTGGCACGATCACGGAGCCAAGCTCAAGGCCGAGATTCTCGCGCGCGCGTGGAACGAGAAACGCGGCGTGATCGCCGGCGCGCTCGACCACGAGGACCTCGATGCCAGCGTGCTGTTGCTCGCCGACCTTGGCCTCCTGCCCGCGAGCGACGAGCGCTTCCGCAAGACCTGCGACGTGATCGGCCGGGAGCTGGGCCGCAACGGCTTCATCATGCGTTATACGGCGGAGGACGACTTCGGCCTGCCCGAGACCGCATTCCTGGTGTGCAAGCTCTGGTACGCGGATGCGCTCGCCGCGACCGGCGAGGCCGACAGGGCGCGCGAGATCTTCACGGACGTCCTCGCCCGGCGCAATTCGTACGGTATCCTTAGCGAGGACATCCACCCCGAGACGGGCGAGCTGTGGGGCAATATTCCCCAGACCTACTGCATGGCTGGGGTCATCAGCACGGGCATGAAGCTCTCGCGCGACTGGGACGACGCCTGGTCCGCATCTCCTTGAAGCTACAAATGCTTCCGGGAACCATAACGGCTGCTCAACCCTTCTGAGCTAGGTGCGGCAGTGCAGATTCGTCCCGAAGCAGCCGTTCGGAGCCTCATGAGCCGAATCGTCCTCGTCTCAAACCGCGTCGCTGACCTCAACAAGGCCGGGCAGGCCGGCGGCGTGGTGATCGCCATCGCCGACGTGCTCAGCAAGCGCCGTGGGCTGTGGCTCGGCTGGAACGGCAAGATCGGCGAGAAGAGCGAGGAGCAGCGCACCAAGCCCGATATCGTCGAGGTCGGCGGGGCGACGGTCGCCACGCTCCCACTAAGCAGTCGCGAGTACAAGGACTACTATCTCGGGTACGCGAACGACGTGTTGTGGCCCGTCTTTCACTCGCGCCTCGACGTGGCGCAGTTCGAGGCGGGCTACTACCAGCGCTATCTGGAGGTGAACCGCCGCTTTGCTCGCGCGCTGCATCCGCTTCTGAAGCCCGACGACACGATCTGGGTTCACGATTATCACATGATCCCGCTCGGGCTCGAACTGCGCAAGCTCGGCGTTGAGAACTCCATCGGCTTTTTCCTGCACATCCCGGTGCCGCCCTCGCAGACCTTCCTCGCGATCCCCGAGCACCGCGAGCTTGCCCGCGGCCTCGCCGCCTATGACCTCGTCGGCGTGCAGACGAAAGTCGACGTGGCAAATCTCATCGATTACCTGCAGGACGGCGTGCTCGGGCGCATCCTTCAGGACGGCCGCATCCGCGTCTTTGACCGCGAGATGTCGATTGCAGCCTTCCCTGTCGGCATCGATGTGGATTCTTTCGTCGGCTCGCGGCCCAAAGTGCTGCGCGAGCCGGCGCGCTCGGTCACGCGCCTTATCGGGGTAGACCGGCTCGATTATACGAAGGGTCTGCCGCAGAAGTTCCGCGCCTTCGGGCGCTTCCTGGAAAAGAACCCCGACTATCGCCGCAAGGTCATTCTCTCGCAGCTCGCGCCGCCCACGCGAGAAAGTGTTCTCGCTTACGTGGACATCCGCCACGAGCTCGAGACGCTGTCGGGTACGATCAACGGTAAGTTCGGCGAGCTCGACTGGGTGCC
>CAXMLT010000051.1:0-8829 GCA_964194245.1 uncultured Hyphomicrobium sp. | reverse complement strand
CGGCCAGTTCTTCAGGCGCTCATAGGACGTGCCGCGCGAATAAAACAGGCTCCAGTGGCGCTTGGCCGGATTGGGCAGCAAGGCTGCCGCGCGCGTGTAGTAGTCGACGGCTTCGGCATAGCGCTTGCGCGAGCGCATGATGTTGCCCAGCGCGTCGAGCGGCTTGATGTCCTTGGGATTTTCAGTCGCAAGCTTGTCCAGCGTGGTCTTGGCCTCATCCACCTTGTCGAGCGAGTTGAGGTCGAAGGCCTTGCGTATCTCGATCGCCTCCTGCAGCGCGGTGCCGTTGGGGATGCGATTGTAGACGGTGATCGCGTCGTCGTAGCGGCGCATGGATTCATACGCGCTTGCCAGCGTCGCCAGCGCGAAGGCGTGGTCGGGAACGACGTAGAGCGCCATCTGCAGATAGAGGACGCCCATACTCACGCCGCCCTCGCCCGTGAGCAGCTCGCCGAGACCATAGAACGCCTCGGCCATGCCTTCGGCCGGCGTGGTGATCAGAAGCGACACCTTCTTGCCGCCGTCGATCTCGTCGCGCAGCTCGCGCACGAGCACGTGCGGCTCGTCCTGCGACTTGTCGGTCTGCGCATCGAGAATCGTCTTGGCGAGCTTGAGGTCGCCCTCGCTCGCCGCGTGGCGCGCGTAGGCCAGCGGGATGCGGAGCGTCGGGCTCTCCTGCTTGAACGAGCGCTCATAGGCAGTAGTCGCATCTTGCTTCTTGCCCGCGATGTCGGAAATCAGCGCGCGGTGGAAGTTGAGATAGATCTGCGCCCATTCCGCCTGCTTAGGCATGTCGAGATATTTCTTGGCCTGCTCTGGGTCGCCGGCGGCAAGCGCGTTCCAGGCACGGGCTAGCGCGCTCGTCAGCTCCCCGACCGGACCATCGCTCGCGGCTTCGAACTCCTTGTCGGCCTTGGTGTAGTCGCCGCTCTTGAAACGGTTGAGGCCGAGCACGAGGTGGGCGATGCGGTTGCTGGCATCTTTGGCGACGAGCTCCTCGGCGAGGCCCACGGCGCGGTCCCAGTTGGCTTCGGAGGCCTCCGCCTGGAAGGCCTGCTCAAGCAGCACCTCGTTGCCGGGATCCTGCGCGAGCGCATCGCGGTAGAAGGTGGCGGCGTGGTCGGGATCGTTCTCGTTCTTGGCGAAGTTGGCGGCGAGGTAGCTGCCGAGCAGCGAGTGGAGCTGATCGCCGTCGCCCGATGCATCGCCCGCGGCGAGCGACACTGTCACGCTGGCAACGGTGAGGCTGAACAGCGTTACCCCCGTCAGCAGCACGTTGCGAAGAAATGCCCGCATGCAGACCGATCCTTGTGGAAGCCGGTTGATTCCCAGAATTCTCGTACCCTAGCGCATAACGCGGCGATTTGGCGACATTGGCGCCGCATCAATGTCGAAACGAGGATTTAGCGGCTGAGAAGGTGAATTTCGACCACGGCTCTCCCACGCGGGCCCGCTACATGCCCGCATAATTCGGGCCTCCGCCGCCTTCGGGGCATACCCAGGTGATGTTCTGGCTCGGGTCCTTGATGTCGCACGTTTTGCAGTGGACACAGTTCTGCGCGTTGATCTGGAAGCGCGGATTGTCGCCCTCGATCACGATCTCATAGACCGCGGCCGGGCAGTAGCGCTGCGCAGGCTCCGCCCACTCGGGCAGATTGACCCTGATGGGGATGGTCGGATCGGTAAGCTTGAGGTGGACCGGCTGGTTTTCCTCGTGGTTGGTGCCCGAGAACGAAACGCTCGTCAGTCGGTCGAAGGTCAGCACGCCGTCGGGCTTCGGGTAGGCGATCGGCTTGGAGTCGGCAGCCTTCTTCAGGTTCGCATAGTCGGCCTTGCCGTGCTTCAGCGTGAAGCCGAGCCCTTTGCCCGGAATGAAGGTGTTGAGCCACATGTCGACGCCGCCGAGCGCGACGCCGAGCCAGGTGCCCAAGCGCGACCACAGCGGTTTGACGTTGCGCACGGACTTCAAATCGCGCGCAATGTCGCCTGAGCGGACGCTCTCCGCGTAGGCGTCGAGCCGATCGTGCGCGCGGCCCGCCTCGATCGCCGCAAACGCCGCCTCCGCCGCGGCGATGCCCGACAGGATGGCGTTGTGGCTGCCCTTGATGCGCGGCACGTTCATGAAGCCTGCCGCGCAGCCGACGAGCACGCCGCCGGGGATGACAAGCTCCGGGATCGATTGCCAGCCACCCTCCGTCAGCGCGCGCGAGCCGTAGCCGATGCGCTTACCGCCCTCGAACGTGCCGCGGATCGCCGGATGCGTCTTGAAGCGCTGGAACTCCTCGAACGGCGACAGGTACGGGTTCTCGTAGTTGAGGTGCAGAACGACGCCGACCGCAACGAGGCCCTCGCCGTAGTGGTAGAGGAACGAGCCGCCGCCGGTGCGGGAATCCAGCGGCCAGCCGAACGTGTGCTGCACGAGGCCCGGCTGGTGCTTCTCAGGCGCGACTCGCCACAGCTCCTTGATGCCGATGCCGTACTTCTGCGGGCCGCTCTCGCGCGCGAGATCGAACCTGGCGATGAGCTGCTTCGTCAGCGAGCCGCGCGCGCCCTCGGCAAAGAAGGTGTACTTGCCGCGCAGCTCCGTGCCGCGCACGAAATTCTCGGTCGGCTTGCCGTCGCGCCCCACGCCCATGTCGCCGGTCGCCACGCCAACGATGGCGCCATTCTCGTCGTAGAGCACCTCGGTTGCCGGAAAGCCCGGAAGGATCTCGACGCCGAGCTCGGCCGCTTGCTCGCCGAGCCAGGCGCAAACGGCCCCGAGGCTCGCGATATAGTTGCCGTGATTGTTCATCAGCGGCGGCATGAGGATATTGGGGAGGGGAAACGCGTGCGTCCTCGTCAGCACCAGGAACCGATCTTTCGCAACCTCGGTCGTAAGCGGCGCGCCCTTCTCCTTCCAGTCGGGGATGAGCTTGTTGAGTCCGATGGGATCGATCACCGCACCCGAGAGGATATGGGCGCCGACAGCCGATCCCTTCTCCAGCACGACGACGGAGATGTCCTGTCCCGCCTCGGCGGCGAGCTGCTTTAGACGGATGGCGGCGGCGAGCCCCGCAGGCCCGGCCCCGACGATGACGACGTCGAACTCCATCGCCTCTCTGGGGGGCAGCTCCACCGCATCGCTCGCCATCTCTACCTGTCCTCGACTTCGCGCTTCTGGTCGATTAGGTCGCTATCAGCCACAGCGTCAAGCGAGGAAACGCCGCGCGGGCCCGAAGTGGACGACAGCGGCAAGCGCGATAGAGTGCCGGACATGACCGCACGAGACACGAGAGCGCAGATCGCGGGGCAGTTGCTCGGCTGGTACGAGGCCATGGGCGTCGATGCTGCCGTCGACGATGCGCCGACCGATTGGCTGGCGCGCGGAGCGCGTGCACCCGGCGCCGGGTTCGCGCTGCCCTCGACGAATGCCGAGGCGGCTCCCGCTGCCGCGGCGCGTGCCCCGCTGTCACCCGCGCGGCCAGCGGCTGCGACCGCCGCGACCCGCGCTCCGCGGCAGTTCATCGGGGCGCCACTGCCGCCGGCCGCCAGCACGGAAGGTCGCAGCGCACTCGCCGCGACCCGCGTGCTCCCCGAGCTGGAGGCGATCCTGCGCCGCTTCGAAGGCTGCGGCCTCAAGGCGACGGCCAAAAACCTGTGCTTCTACCGCGGCGCCGAGCGGGCGCGGCTGATGATCGTCGGCGAGGCGCCCGGGCGCGACGAGGACCTCGAAGGCAAGCCGTTCGTCGGGCGCGCCGGCATGCTGCTCGACAAGATGCTCGCTTCGATCGGCCTCTCCGAAGCCGACGTGCACATTACCAACATCGTCTACTGGCGCCCGCCAGGAAACCGCACGCCGACGCCGCAGGAGGCGATCGCTTGCCGCCCATTCCTCGAGCGGCAGGTCGCACTGGTGGCGCCCGATGTCGTGCTTGCACTTGGAGGCGCGGCGGCCAAGCACCTCTTCGACGTGGCGGACGGCATCATGCGCGTGCGCGGCAAATGGCGCGACCTCGACATCGGTGGGCACAAGGCGCGCGCCATGGCGACGCTGCACCCCGCTTACCTCTTGCGCACGCCGGCGGCCAAGGGCATGGCTTGGCGCGATCTGCTCGCGATCAAGGAAGCGCTCAAAACCGCGCGATGAGGCCATGGCAAAGCTCGACGAGAACCACCCCTTCACGCCACTGCGCATCGCGGTGCTGACGGTATCTGACACGCGCGAGCCGGCGACGGACAAGTCCGGCGATACGCTCGTCTCCATGATCACAAAAGCCGGTCATGTGGTCGCCGAGCGCGCCATCGTCACCGACGACATCGAGGCGATCCGCGGCAAGGTAATGGGCTGGATCGACGATCCGAGCGTCAACGTCGTGATCACCACCGGCGGCACCGGGTTCACGCGCCGCGACGTGACGCCGGAGGCGGTGAAGCCGCTTCTGCAAAAGGAGATGGAAGGCTTCGCCGTGATCTTCCATCAGATCTCGTTCACGCAGGTCGAGACCTCGACCATTCAGTCGCGCGCCTGCGGGGGCGTCGCCAACCGCACGTACGTCTTCTGCCTGCCGGGCTCGCCCGGAGCCTGCAAGGATGCGTGGGAAGGCATCCTGAAGTGGCAGCTCGACAGCCGCTATAAGCCCTGCAACCTGGTCGAGATCCTGCCGCGGCTCTAGAGGCCTCGGCCGCTAGTAGCTGAGGCGGCCGCGCTCGATTGCGAGCATTTCGAGGTTGGCGTTGGCGGTGGCGAACACCGCGACCGCGAGCTGTCCGACGAGCAGCAGCACGAGCCCAACCAGCGCCGTCGGCACGCCCAACAACAATCCGATCGGCAAACCGTACGATCCGATGGCCGAAACCGGCTCAACGCCGCCCGCTCCCGCGAGCACGGCGGCGACTGCGCCGGTAAGCGCCGCGGCTACGCCGAGCACGCTCACACCGTAAGCGATGATTTTCGCCGCCCGATACCGCGGCTTGAACAAGGGCAGCAGCTCTTCATTGCCGCGCGAGACGACCTGCGGGAGCTGCGCATTACTGCCGGCGAAGGTGGAAGCGGCTGCGGGTTCGCCGACCTTGGGCGGCTGTGGTGGGCTCGCCGCGGGAGCCGGCGCGACCGCACTCTGCGGCGCGGCTCCGTCCTGGCGTCTCGCGATGCGCGCTTCACCCCACCGCCACTCGGCGATGCGGAACAGCCCTTCGCGCGCCTCCTGCGCTTCCGGAGTGGTGCCGTGCTGCTCGACGAGATGGCGGTAGAATTGGAGGGCATAGTCCATCTTGCCCTCGGCCTCAGCCCTGCGCGCCGCCTGCAGCACCTGAACGGGCGTATACTGCATTGCCGTCTGCACCATGGTCCAAACCCCTACGCTTTACACCACCGATGTGATGGTACGACCGTCGCGCCGAGGCGTCCCCGATGCCCCGTCTTCAAAACAAATCTTGGCTAATGCGCCGCCCGATTTGGGCGTGCGATGCCGTAGGACCGACCCCAAAAAGTTTGCCAATGACGCTTAAACCACCGGAATCTGGCGGCGAAATTACGACGGATGAGCGGCTATCGCGAGCAAATCCTCAAGTTTTTCAAGGATCGGTGCGCTGGTCCTGCAGCTTGTCGCGCATCTCGGGGGCCTGCACCGGGGAAACGCCCAGCGCGTAGCGCACAAGGGCAATCTGGTTGTTGAGCACGCGCCGCAGATAACCATCCTCGCGGTAGCCGCGTGCGCTCGAGACGGCGCGCGCGCGTAGGAGCTTGATGCGCCGGCGCCCCAGGCGGCGGGCGATGTCGACATCCTCCATCCCGGAGAGCTCGCGGTGCCCTCCGACGGCATCGTAAAGCTTGCGCGGGATCAGCAGCCCCTGGTCACCATAGGGTAGCCGCAGGGCGAACCGCAGGCGCGCAAAGGCTTCGAGCAGCCGCGGTGCCGCGCCCTCGTCGTCGAGCGCGAAGCGGAAGACGGCAGCGGCCTGGCGCGAGCTGTCCTTGTCGACCCGCTCCATGAAGTGCGAGGCCTCGCGCTCCCAGCCGTGATCGAGCACGGCATCGGCGCTGAGGAAGAGGATCCAAGGCTGACGCGCGGCGGCGGCGCCGGCTGTGAGCTGGCTGCCGCGCCCGGGGCCCGTCTCGATGACGTCGGCACCGGCCCAGTCGGCGATCTCGCGCGTGTGGTCCTTGGAGCCGGCATCGACCACGATCACCTCGCGCACAAGCCCGTCGAGGCTCGCCGGGATCAGCGCAGAGAGCGTATCGGGGAGGGTCGCCTCGGCGTCGAGGGTCGGGATGACGACAGAGATCATGCGCTTCTCTGCCACGGACGCGCTGCCGGCAACAACAGTCCAAGCTCGCGGGCTGGCGATGGCCGTTATGTTCTTGATTTGTTCTAGGCGAGCCGCTACCTTCCACCAGAACCAACCACCCCGAGAAAGACCGTGGTTTCAAAAAGCACCAAGACCACAGTGCCTGAACTAAGCGACGTCGACGCCGAGCGCCGGCGTGGTCGCGGGGCGCGGTCGAACCACACCGGCCGCTTCGAGGCCGAGCGGCGCGAAGAGGTCGACGACGGCTGGGAGGGCTTGGGCGACCTCGAGGCCTTCAAGACCGAGATCTACGAGGAGCCGGCGCGCACCATCATCACGCGCAACGATAGCCCCGACATCTCCTTCGACCGCTCGATCAACCCCTACCGCGGCTGCGAGCACGGCTGTGTCTACTGCTATGCGCGCCCGACCCACTGCTACCTCGGGCACTCGGCCGGTCTCGACTTCGAGACCAAGCTCTACGCCAAGACCGATGCCGCCAAGCTACTCGAGCGTGAGCTTTCCAATCCGCGCTACAGCCCGGAGACGATGGCGCTCGGCACCAACACCGATCCCTATCAACCGATCGAGCGCGAGCGGAAGATCACGCGCTCGATCCTGGAAGTGCTGGAACGCACCTCACATCCCGTCGGCATCGTGACGAAGTCGGTGCTCGTCCTGCGCGACATCGACATCCTTGCGCGCATGGCGGAGCGTGGCCTGGCGCGCGTCGCGCTCTCGGTCACGACGCTCGACCGTCACGTGGCGCGCGCGATGGAGCCGCGCGCGGCGACGCCGGCCAAGCGCGTCGAAACGATCCGTCGCTTGAACGAGGCCGGCATCCCGACGACGGTGATGGTGGCGCCTGTCGTCCCGGCCATCAACGATAGCGAGATCGAGACCATCCTCGAGACCGTGCGCGAAGCGGGTGCGATGTCGGCTGGCTACGTGCTCCTGCGCCTGCCGCTTGAGATCAAGGTTCTGTTCCGCGAGTGGCTCGCAACCGAGTTCCCTGACCGCGCAGATCGCGTCATCCGTCTGATGCAATCGATGCACGGCGGCCGCGACTACAATTCCGAGTTCGGCGTGCGCCAGCGCGGCTCTGGCCCTTACGCCGAGCAAATCGCCCTGCGTTTCCGCCTCGCGGTCAAACGGCTCGGCCTCAACGAGGACCGCGCACCGCTCCGCACCGACCTCTTCGAGCGCCCCGTGCTCGCCGGGCAACAAATGCGGCTTTTCTGAAGTTTTCCAAAGCCTCGTGGCCGCCCCGGCTTTGACTTACCCACAGACCCGCGCAAACGTGCCGGGCCATGGGGAATGCTGAGCCACGTCCGCTGCCGACGTTCGAGCTGGAGGCTGCAGAGCTGCAGCTCCACGGCGGCCCCGTCGCCGGCGTCGATGAGGCCGGGCGCGGCCCGCTCGCGGGACCGGTCGTCGCCGCCGCCGTAATCCTCGATCCGCAGCGCATTCCCGACGGCATCAACGACAGCAAAGTGCTCGACGAGGAGACGCGCGAGATCCTCTTCGTGCGCATCCGCGCTACCGCCATCGTCGGCGTGGGCATCGCGGACGTGAAGCGCATCGACCGGCAAAACATATTGCACGCCACCATGTGGGCCATGGCGCAGGCCGTCGCCCAGCTCGCCCTGACGCCAAAGATGGTGGCCATCGACGGCAACCGCGCGCCCAAGCTGAAGTGCCCGGCACGCACGATCGTCAAGGGCGACGCGCGCTGCCTGTCGATCGCCGCGGCCTCGATCATCGCCAAGGTCACGCGCGACCGCATCATGGTGCAGCTCGGCACCAAGCATCCGGGATACGGATTCGAGCGCCACAAGGGCTATTCGACGCCCGAGCACCACAACGCCATCCGCCGCCTCGGCGTAACCGACCATCACCGGCGTTCGTTCCGCACGGTGCAGCTCGCGCTCGGCCTCATCGAGGAGGAAGCGCTGTAGGCACCGCTCTACGCGCGACCAAGCGTCGGCAGCCTGCATCGGCAACAGATAAATCTCTGGCCAACGGACTCCACGCCCAGCTAGACTCGGGCTGGCTCGCGACGTGCTTCCCCACGACCGTCGCGGGCGCGTATCATCTCAGTCCGAGAGTTGCGTCCCCATGGTTCTGCGTCGCACCAGTCAGGCCCCCGCGGCCAATCGCGTCATCGTCGACGACTGCCTGAAGGCCTTGAAGGCCCTGCCCACAGCAAGCGTCGATCTCGTCTTTGCCGACCCGCCCTACAATCTGCAGCTCGCCTCGGACCTCATGCGGCCCAACAATACGCGCGTTGACGGTGTCGACGACGAGTGGGACAAGTTTTCGAGCTTCGCCGACTACGACGCCTTCTCGCGCGCTTGGCTTTCGGAGTGCCGGCGTATCCTGAAGCCCGACGGCGCCATCTGGGTGATCGGCTCCTATCACAACATCTTCCGTCTCGGCGCCGCGCTGCAGGACTTAGGGTTCTGGATCCAGAACGACGTCGTCTGGCGCAAGGTGAACCCAATGCCGAATTTCCGCGGAAAACGGCTCACCAACGCGCACGAGACGCTGATCTGGGCC
>CAXMLT010000050.1:0-1508 GCA_964194245.1 uncultured Hyphomicrobium sp. | reverse complement strand
GCCAAAAGGGCCAGGGGCAGTGCGACGGCAACCAGCGTTCGTGTCATTCCTTTCACTCGGCGATACATCAACCCTCCTTGGTCCCGGTTCTCTCAGTGGCCAGCGGCTGCCACATGCAGGCACGACACTGGCTCGATGTCGAATGGGGAACAAGTCGGGCAGATTCCTGTCGGGAGGAATCCCGACGCGACCGCTATTCGGTACCAAGAATCCGACCCTCCACCTTTGATCTAAATACGTTGTACCGGGGTTTCGGCTATTCATGCAGGGTTCTCCTGTGGCGGCGTGGCAGCTCTCAGCCAAGCCACCACGGCTTCTGTTCGAGTCTTCAGTCCGCGACGTTGATAGATTCGGCCGAGATGAGTGCCGACGGTCTTCGGGGAGATACCCAAGGCCACGGCGACCTCCTTGTCCGTCTTGCCTGCAGCAATCAACTGCAGGATCTGACCCTCTCTGAGCGTGAAGTGTTCGTCAGTCCTGTGCCTCATGAGAGTTTGCCAAGGGATAAATAAGGGCTCGTCGAGTACGGCTATGCGCTGACTTGATGACACCAGCCGGCACCCAAAGTGAAGTTAGTGATAGTGCTAATCAATGTCAAGTGATCATTCTTCGGGGTAGTGGTGTCAATTTCAGACGTCTGGACACGCAGCCCGACGCGGAGCCCGCCAACTTCGCCCAGACCGTCCTCGCTGATCTGGTGCGACTCACACGCAAGGTGTGCGGCGGCGCTCGCGTTCGCAGCGCCGCTGTGTGCGCCGCGCAGGCGGTTCTCGAACACCTCGGAACCCTGAGCGTCTCGCACAGTGGCATCGAGGTCGGCGTCCGTTTTAAGGGTGCGAGCCACACGCCGCGTCGATTGGACGACGACCTGCGCGACGCCCTTGAGGATGTAGCGGGTCTGTGACGGCATGGCCGGCATCCGGGCATCGTCCTTCGGTACGACGAGTTCCAGGTCGTCCATGAGCGCCGCGGTGCAAACACGCTCAGCGCCCTGCTCACGGCGGTCGCCGGTGCGCAGCAACGTTCGGTGCCGGTGATCCTCGTGCTCTGCGGCCTGCCCAACCTGCTCGAGAACGTGGCGAAGGCGAAGAGCTACTCCGAGCGCATGTTCATCGTCGAGCGCCTGGGCAACCTGACCGCGCCCGAGGACAGGCTAGCTCTGACCGAGCCGGCTGAGAAGGCTGCCCGCACGTTCGATGGGGCAGTCGTCAGGGCAGTGCTCAGAGACACCGCGGGTTATCCGTTCTTCATCCAGATGTATGGCGATGCTATGGAAGGGCGCTGCTGCCTCGGTCATTGGCGTCGAGGACCTGCGCCGCCTCCGTCCTCGGATCCTCCACGCACTGGACCGCGGCTTCTTCGAAGCTCGCTATGCACGCGGATCGGCCAGGGAACGCGAGCTCCTTCGCCTGATCGCGCGCCACGGGGAGTCGGCCACGCTGCGCCAACTCTCTGCTGACAGCGGCCTGATGAACAACCAGGTCGCGTCCCCTGGGTGCTGTAAAAGT
>CAXMLT010000049.1:0-10219 GCA_964194245.1 uncultured Hyphomicrobium sp. | reverse complement strand
CGACTATTCAGAGCATGGTCGCGCTCGCGGTGCTGATGCCGATCGTCGCCTCCATGGGCGGCAACGCCGGCACGCAGACCATGACGGTCGCGGTGCGCGCGCTGGCAACGAAGGAGCTGACGCCGACGAACGTCGTGCGTGTCGTCATCCGCGAGACCGCGGTGGGGCTGATCAACGGGTTCGCCTTCGCGCTGATCATCGCGGTGATCGCCATTGCCTGGTTCGGCACCGATCGCCTCGGGCTCGTCATCGGCACGGCGATGGTTGTCAATCTGCTCGCCGCGGCGCTTGCCGGCATCTTCATCCCGCTCGGGCTCAACCGCATGGGTTTCGATCCCGCGGTCGCCTCGACCGTGTTCGTGACCACGGTCACCGACGTCGTGGGCTTCTTCTCGTTCCTGGGGCTCGCGAGCCTCTGGCTGGTGAAGTGAGCGGAGATGAGCGTGTCATCCGTCCGCTCGAAGACGCCGACCACGAGGCATGGGAGAGGCTTGTTTGGCGCCTACATTCGCTTCTATGAGGCGCAAGTCCCGCGCGAGGTCATCGCACTCGCCTGGCAGCGCCTCCGCACGCGGTGTGGGCCTGTGCTCGCCCGCAATGGGCCCGAAAAGGACATCCCTCCCGGTAGCCCTCAGGGCGTCACACTCTGGATGACATAGCCCCCCGACTTCTCATCCAGCTCGAGCTTAAGGTAGCCGCGCGTCTGCGCTTCCTCGAGCAGCTCATTAAATGAGGGGAACCCGTAAAATGACTCATTAAACCCAGGGTGGCGGCGCTTTAGTGTCTGCTTGATCATCGATCCCCAAAGCTTGGCCGTGTCCCCCCGCTCCGAGGCCAGCGCCGTCGTCGTCTCCAAGACCAGATCAATCGCTTCCTGCTTCCGGTCTTTCGGATTCAGCGCCTTGGCGGCGGGCACGCGACGCACCGGCTTGTTGTCTTTGCGTGAGGCTGGGCCGTCCCGTGCCAAGTCGTCATAGTAGATGAACTCGTCGCAATTGCTGATCAGCAGGTCAGATGTCGAGTTTTTGACGCCGACCCCGATCACGGTTTTCGCATTCTCGCGAAGTTTGCTGACCAACGGTGAAAAGTCGGAATCACCGGAGATGATGACGAACGTGTCGATGTGCTCTTTGGTGTAGCAGAGGTCGAGCGCATCAACGACCATGCGTATGTCTGCCGAGTTCTTACCCGATTGCCGGACATGCGGTATTTCGATGAGCTCGAACGCCGCCTCGTGCATGGCTTTCTTGTAGCCCTTGTACCGCTCCCAATCGCAATACGCTTTCTTCACGACGATGCTGCCCTTTACCAGCAGCTTCTGGACGACAAGCCGCATGTCAAAATCCGCATACTTGCTGTCACGCACGCCCAGGGCAATGTTCTCGAAATCGCAGAACAATGCCAGATTGCGGTCACCGTTCACGGCCGCTAGTTCTTGTGGTGTGGACATACTTCTATCCCCTTTGTTAGGGCTTCAATCCTCAGCGACTATTTGCGTTTGACCAGCTCGGGCTCACACTATCCAGCTTTGGGTCAACAACCACCCGGCGACATGCGCACGCGAGGGCTCAGCACGTGATAGCTGACTTCAGGGTCCGCTTCACGGGCAAAGCTTCAGGCCAGCGCAAGGCGCAAGCTCGATTGTCTTTTGGCAGGTCGGCAGCGGTCGCCGCGGGACGGCGCTCAAATCAGCTCGAGGGCGCGTCGAGGCGGCGCGTCAGGTTCTCGAACTCCTGGCGCAGCTCCTCGTTCTTGAAGATCTGGTCGAAGGTGGGCGCCTCCAGCTTCTGGATCGCCTCGAAGGAGGCCGCACTGTCGTGCATCAGGTTCTTCAACTGGAAGCTCGCCTCTACCGTCTCGTAGGTGTTGTCGGCGATGCGCAGATCGTGTGTCGCCCGCGTGCGCGCTTTGGCGATCTGTTCGCGCTGCTGCTGCAGGTAGCGGCGGTATCCCTTCGCTGCGTCCTCGGCAACCTTCTGCGCGTCGCGGTTGGCTTCGAGCGCGCGCTTCTGGTCGGGACGGTTCTCGGCCTGCAGGAGCTTCTGCGTCTTCGCCTGCGCCGCGTCGATGTCCTTCAGGATGGCATCGAGCTTCGGCATGTAGTTGGTGTCGATCTTCTCGATGGTCGAATCCTGCGCGTGCACCAGCATGGCAAACAGCGCCGCGTGCATGGCGAAATACTTGCGCGAGGTGTTCATATTGTCGCCGGCCGCGGTCAGGAGCTTGCCGAGCTGGCTGTCGATAATCTTGGCCGCGTTGAACACGGCGACGAGCCGCACGAGGTCGCCCGAGAGCACGCTGTCGAGCAGGAGATCGACCTGCTCAGGCGCCATCTCGACGCCGGCCTTCGCCAGCGCCGCCACGATCTCCGTCTTGGTCTTGGCGATCTCGTCCTGGTTCTGCGTGATGCGCTTCTGAGCGTCCGCGATGTTGCCGTTGAGGCTGTCGACGGTGTCGGTGAGCACGCCCGGCAGCATGCCGTCCTTCGGCGCCGTGATCTGCTTCTCTTTCAGCGACGCGATCTGGCCCTCGATGTCGCGGATGTTGCGGCGCAGGCCCTCGACCTTCTTCTGCATGTCGACGATGGGCACGTCCGTCACGATGCCGAGCGCTGAATCGAGCAGATTGCGGATGCGCTTCTCGCGATCCTCGCGCGTCTCCGTCCATAGGGGCGTCAGGATAAACTCGTCGCGGCCGGGAAGTTTCTGGGCTTCTGCGCGCTGCTGCGCGGTGTCCTGCAGCACGGCGTCGATCGCGAGCATGAGCTGGCGCGCCTGCTCGTAGGCCTGCTCGCCTTCGCGCGGGTCCTTCGGCGCGGGTGCCGGCGGTCCCATCTGCGGGGCCGGAGTGCCGGGAGCAGGTGCCGCTCCGGGCGCTGCCGGCTGGCCGGCAGGGGCGGTCTCAGCAACCTTGGTCGCCGGCGCCTTCGCGATCAGCTCGGCGATGCCGTCGCGCTGAGCCGTCTGCGCGGCCAGCGGCGACGCAAACGCAATTGCGGCAGCGAGAACGAGGATCGGCCTACGAGCACCGGCAGCCATTTGAGACCTCCACTTTCGCGCGAACGGAGCCCCAGGATTCCGGCTATTCGATGATGTGCCGTCAGCCGTTGACGATGACGGCGGCGCGCGCGATGAGGTCCAGCAAACGCCGGTCGATCTGGCGCGCGTCCGTCAGCACAACCATGTGGGAAAGCGCCTCATCCTTGCCAAGGCCGCCGCCGGGGGCGCCTTTTTTCACCGCTTCGTCAGCCGGATGGCCGCTGCCGAGCGCCAGGTGGAGGCGCAGCCCCTTGGCGCCGATGCCGAGCCGCGCGAACTCGTTGGGGTCGGCAATGGCAATGAAGGTCGCGCGCGGCAGCAGGCTCGCGGCGGGGCGCACCGACTTGATCTGGGCGATAAGATACTGGGCAAGCGGCCGGTAGGCCTTGGCCTTGGCGAGGAGCTCATCCAGTCCGGCTGCAACGGGCGAGGGCGGCGGCGGCTCGGCTGGAGGTGCCGCGGTCGATGGGCTAACCGGCGCTGGGCGCTTCTCGCGCCGCCGCACGCTGGCGCGCGGATTGATCTTGCCGGCATCCGCGTAGATCGGCCGCCCGCCGTTGTGGTGGATGCGCTCCAGCCACGAGGCCTTCGAGAACATGAAGCCCTGCCGGCGCAGCCAGTCGATGATGTCGTTGCGGTGGCGAAGGCGCTCAGCCGCGATCGCGGCCATCCATGCGTCGAGATCGCGGCCCGTGTTCTCCGCGAGGCCGTCGATGAACACGCGCTCCTTCTCGCCGTAGTCGATGGCCATGCGCTCTCTCTAGATCCAGCGGCGCGACGTCGCTTTGTAGTCGAGATAGGCGCGGCCGAAGCGCCGTTCCAGGTAAGCTTCCTCCGGCAGGATCGCGAGCCAGGTGACGAGAAGGCCGAAGACGACGGCAACAATCGCGAACCAGACGTTCTTGGTCAGCTCCGCAATTCCGAACAGGATGAGGCAGTCAGAGAGATAGAGGGGGTTGCGGAAACGCCGGTAGGGGCCGGTCGTCACCAGCGCCGTCGAGCCGGCGTCCGGCCGCACCGTCGTCCCCGCCATGCGCAGCGTCACTATCGCGGCGATGAGCAGCACGACGCCGAGAGCGCCGAGGCCCAGACCGATATAGTGCGCAGCCGAATCGTCGAGCCCGGGCCATTGCAGCGGCGCGACGCGGCCGAGGACGACTGCCCCCACGATGACCAGCACCAGCAGGATCGGCGGCCAGGGAAGATTGCTCGGGCGATCGGATGTGTCGGGTCGAGTTTGCGGCATCGGCTTGCCCCCAGTGCAACGGCGCCTGACCATTACACCAGAATGCCGCCGCGCCCATACTACGCGAGACTACTGCTTCGTTTTGGTGGGGATCGGTTGCGGCGTGCCGTCGGTTTTGCCGAGCTCGGCATCGATGTCGAACGTCTTGCACTTCTTGTTGGCGAGCTCGCGATTGAAGGCTTCGAGCATCGCGCGGTCCTTGCGGTACTGGCCGTCCGGGTCGAGGCCCTCTTTGGTGCCACCGAAGATGGGGGTCGTCACCGCCTGAGCGGTGCGCGCGAGGCTGCTCGCCTTCGCGTGGGTGTCGTAGCCGCGCATCTGCAGGATGCGCACCTGCATTTTGCCGGTGAGCTTCTTGCAGTCGTATTTCTTCTCCTCGTCGGTGAGCTGGTAGCCCGACAACGCGGCCGTGTCGTTGGCGAGCGGCGGAGGATCGTTCACGAGCAACGGCGGCGACTCGGCAGGCGCGCCCGCGCACCCGCACGCGAGTGCGGCCGTTGACAGCAAAAATGCGAACGCGCCGATCCGGAGCATGTTTTCCACTCACCCGCAGATGGCTAACGAGCCCCCAATCGGGGCTAATTGAAGGCATTTTGCGACGCTTGACCGCGGTCAGCGGGGCTTGCCGCGCGGTTGCGCCCCGGGCGCTGCCAAGGTTCAATGACCTTAGGCGGGGTAGCCGAGACGAGGGGAAGATAATGCAGATTGCACCGGCGCGCGGATTGGCGTGCCTGCTGGCGGCGACGGCGTGCTTTGGGTCGGCACGCGCCGATGACGAGCCCAAGCATTTCGTCTGCTCCTTTTCGACCGGCAACTCCTGGAGCTACGACAACGGAAGCTTCAAGACCGAGGCGCCCGCACCGCTCACGTTCGAGATCACCGACATCGACCTCGACGGGCAGTCGGCGCACCTCATCACCGACGGTCGCGACAAGCCCGGCCCGCTGAAGATCGTGCGCGCGATCAACGCCAATCATTTCCTCGAGGTCATGAACGAGGGCTTCCTCAACCTCACGACCGTCTACGACAAGGACGCCGCGACCGGCACCTATCCGGCCGTTCACTCGCGCCATTTCGGGCTGATGGGCCAGCCGGTGTTTGCACAGTACGCCGGCACGTGCAAGGCGGAGTGACGGCCCGAGTTCGCTGTGGATGCAATCGCGATTGCACTCGCGCTGCCGCGGCCCGATCGCCGATGCTAGAACATCGTGCTGAAGGAGAGAGGCGATGACGCTTCATCTGATCAAGCTGTGCGTCGGCGCCGCCTCGATCGAGGATCTCGCGGCGTGGCAGCGCGGCCGGCTCGCCGAGCTGAAGAAGTCTGGCAAGAAATCGCAGCTGTTCCACACGACGTTCCAGACGCCGAAGCGGCAGGCCGAGGTTCTCGACGGCGGCTCGCTTTATTGGGTCATCAAGGGCGTGATCCAGGTGCGCCAATGCATCGTCGGCTTTGGCGAAGGGCATAAGAAGGATGGCTCGCCCTGCTGCCTGATCCTGCTCGATGCGGCGCTCGTCCCCGTGCGTCCCCTGTCGCGCCGCGCCTTCCAGGGCTGGCGCTATTTCGATGCCGCTGACGCGCCGGCCGATCTCAAGCGCGGCGAGAAGAAGCTCGCCGACCTGCCGCCGAAGATGCGGCGCGATCTCGCCGACCTCGGTTTGATCTAGGCAGCAGGGTCCTCGAAACTCAGCGCCCAGCCGTCTCCCTTGCACCAGCACGTCGCATCGTCGGTAGTCTTATTCCAGACGAGACTTTTAATCTTGTCCCAGTCGCCCCTTTCAAGGCTGGTCTGCAAGCGATCCTCCTCGCCGCCAAACGGCGTGCCGCTTTCTCCATCGGCGAAGACGAATGACACCGGACCCAGCCCCGTCGCAGCATAGCCCTCGTCGAGCCGCTTCACGATCACGGCGAGTGCATTCAAACCACCCCTGCCGCCGCCGCGCGGGCCCTCGCGCGGCACGCCAAGGGGAAAGATAAGCCGGCCGCCCACTGTCAAATTGTGGATCCACGCGTCCGCCGGCCGCGGCGTTGCAAAGTTAACGTACACGACATCGGTAGGATCTTCCGGCCAGTCACGGCCATCGGCCTGCACGACATCGACGTTGCGGCGGTCCTTGATGTTTGTCCCGGCGCTCGCCGCGCGCCCCGCGTGGTACTCGACAGCCGTTACGTGGCCTTCCTCCCCGACCAACTCCGCGAGGATCGCGGTGTAGTAGCCGGTGCCCGCGCCGACGTGCGCTACCTTTTCTCCCCGACGCGGGGAGACGAGGTGCATCCACCGGGCATGCAAAGACGGGCTGCCGTTGTTGACGCCGCGCTCCTCGTCGAGCGCCACGACGACGTCCTGATAGATCAGCACGGGGTCGCGCTCGGGGACGAATGTATAGGGTGACCAGGGCGCGAGGATGCGCCACCTTCCCTCGCCAAGGAAATTCTCGCGAGGCACGGCCGCAAACGCGTCTTCCAGACGCGTGTCCGCAGAGGCATTTGCTAAGGCGAGGATCTGCCTGGCGTACACGCGCCGCAACTCTGCAAGATTCAATTGTGCACTCCTCGTTGCAGCGCCTGTTGACGTGACGCGTCCCACAGTGTCAGAGCCTTAGCGCCAAACCCGTCCGCCGAACACCGCCGAAACACCGCCGATGCCGCGCCCGCGCCTCAACCCGCTCGTCGAACATTTGCCCGCATTCGTGCCGTTCGTCGGGCCCGAGGCGCAGGAGCGCGCGCGCGGACGGCCCTTCGCCGCGCGCCTTGGGGCGAACGAGAGCGTGTTCGGCCCATCCCCCAAGGCGGTCGAGGCCATGCAAGCGGCGGTCGCCGGCAACTGGATGTACGCCGACCCCGAAAGCTACGAGCTGCGTGCCGCCATCGCGCGCTTCCACGGCGTCGGCATCGACAACGTCGTGATCGGAGAGGGGATCGACGGGCTCCTGGGGCTGATGGTGAAGATCGCGGCGGAGCCGGGCTCGGCCGTCGTCACCTCCGACGGCACCTACCCCACCTTCAACTTCCACGTCGCGGGTGGCGGCGGACGCCTCGTGCGCGTGCCCTACGGCGACGACCGCCAGGACCTCGATGCGCTGCTTGCCGCCGCGGTGCGCGAGGATGCGCACATCCTCTACGTCGCCACGCCCGACAACCCAATGGGCTCGGTGCCACCGGCTGCCGATCTGAGGAGTCTTATCGCGCGGCTCCCCGACGGGCTGCTGTTGTGCCTCGACGAGGCTTATTGCGATACGGCTCCGCCCGAGGACGTGCTCGCGATCGACGTCGCAAACCCGCAGGTCCTGCGCATGCGCACCTTCTCCAAGGCGTATGGGCTCGCGGGCGCGCGCATCGGATATGCCATTGGCGAGGTGGCGCTGATCCGCCAGTTCGAGAAAATCCGCAACCACTACGGCATCAACCGCGTGGGCCAGATCGGAGCGCTCGCCGCACTCGAGGATCAGGCCTATCTCGCCGACGTCGTCGGCAGGATTGCGCGTGCGCGCGAGCGGATAGGTAAAATCGCTGCCGACAACGGTCTGATCCCGCTGCCGTCGGGCGCCAACTTCGTGACCATCGACTGCGGCGGCGATGGCGCCTTTGCCAAGCGCGTGCTCTACGGCCTTCTCGCGCGCGATGTGTTCGTACGCATGCCGAGCGTCGCGCCGCTCAACCGCTGCATCCGGGTGAGCTGTGGGCGCGACGAGGACCTGGCCGTATTTGCCGCGGCGCTGCCGGCGACGCTCGCCGAGGCGCGCGGCTAGCGAATTCTCCCGCCGATCGATCGAACGTCAGCGCGCGAATTTTCCTCTCCTTAAGGCTCCGCCGCCAAGATCGGCCTCCGCCGCAACGCGAGCCCACACCCATGTCCAATGCCCTTCTCGATTATTCGTCCTGGTCGTTCCAGGTGATCTTCCTCCTGATCGTGCTCTACCTGGTCGTCGGGCTAGTGAAGCCCGCGTGGGTCGGCGCCGGCTCACGCCGGACCATCGCCATTGTGTCGGTTCTCGGTATCCTGCTTGCCTCGACTGCCTTCTACGTCGCCGTGCGCCCGCTCGACGGGGCGCCGGACGGCTCGAGCAAGCCAAACCCTGGCGGCCAATCCACAACCGAGCAGCACTGACGGGCGATCCTCTTGGCGGGGCTTGACGGCCCTCAGCGTGCATGGTGAAGGGGAGCAAAGCAGCGCTCCGCCTGCCGGCACGCGCACGCAAGAACGAGAACAGGAGCGGTGCAAGCGTCCGCTCGGGGGAAACGCATTTGGCCGACAGGCTCATCGAGGGGGCAGAAGTCGCCGTCGCCGTCGCCTTTGCGCTGGCGTTCCTCTACCTCGTCGTCGGCCTGATCCGCCCCTCCTGGGCCTGGGCGACAAAGCGCCGCTCGGTCGTGCTGCGCACATTTGGGCTAATCGTTCTGGCGGGAGTGGGTTTCGCGGGCGTGATCGGCTATACCTTGACGCTGCCGGACAGCCCGCACGCGTTCGACAGGTATATGAAGGACTTCGATTGGGACGAGCTACGCAAGCAAGACGCGGCACCGGCACAGGGGCAATAGCGGCACTTAGGACCGCTGCGGACAATCATCGGGACGGGATCGGGAGACAACAATGCGCGGAACGTTCGGCATACTGATCGGGGTCATCATCATCGCGGTGGGTCTTGCAGGCCTCGGCGAGGCACTGATGCAGATGATGACGCACGCGGACCCCAATTCCAGCATGAAGGCCGCGGCCGGCCTTGGCACGTTCGTGCTGGCGGCTGCCGTCATGATGTTCCTCACGTCGCGCGCCTGAACGCTGCCGCTGCCGCTGTCGCGGCCGTCACGGCCAGCGGTGCAGCGCGCCGGTAGCAAACGTCCATTCGGGCGTGACGAGGTCGCCGGAGATGGCGGCCGGGTACCACGGCGAGCCGTCGGGCGCCGCGGGGTTCTTCAGGACGTGCATTTCCTGCGCGGGCATATAGCTTTGGATCAGCAGGAAACGCTTCTCTCCCGTCTGCGCATTCTCCACCATGTCGGCGACGAGCACGGCATGACCCGGGAAGCCGCCCTTTACGAACACGTCGCCGATCTGGATGTCGGCGAGCGGCGCCAGCTTCAGCTCGTGCTCCAGCGAGTACGTGCCGGCGTAGGCAAACACGAGGTCCATGTATTTGCGGAAGGCCGCGTGATCCGACCTATCGCCCGCGGAGAATGTGCGGCGCTTGCCGTCGGTATCGTTGAAGGCGACCGGGCGGCCGGCTGAGAACAACCACTCGCCGCGAAGGCGCATGATGGCGTCCGCGCACTGCTGCAAATCTCGCGAGCCGACGTCGATGTCGATGACGGCGACGTGCACGTCCTGGCGCCACTTGGGCACGCCAGTGTAGGTGAGGACGGGCGAACCGGCGGGCTTCAACGGCAGACCGCGCAGCCAGGTGGCCCAGCTCTCGGGCGTCGCGGCGACGCGTGTGAAGCCGGGCGGCGGCGGGATACGCTGTTCGAGCGTTCCGGATGCGGCGGCGTCCTGCGGGGACCGCCAAGCGTAGGCAGGTGCCGCAGCCGCCGCCGAGGTTCCACCGCCGCACAGCAACGCGAGCGGTACAGCGAGAATGAGCGTCGTGCGCATGCGTCGGAGATTGCGCACGGCGTTGTGTCACGCCGATGGCGATGTGCTTTGCGCGAGGCTGCGCTCAGGCGTCGGCCCTACTGGAACGAGAACGCCTTGGTCTGCCAGGGCGTCTCGAACATCTTCGCGGCCCAGCCGGGAACTTGCGCGTACTTGTTTGGCGAGTAGAGCCTGGGTGCCGATGGGGCGGCGTTGCGCGATCCCTTCGCGCGGGGCTTGGCGTCGCGCGCCTTGATCGGAATGTGCTTGCGCGGCGCCTGCACGCGCGGCGCCGGCTCCTCTGGATCGACGGCAACGTCCTTGAGCGGAAGCGTAGTCGAGCCCACGGGCGGAAGTGGCGGCTCGGG
>CAXMLT010000048.1:0-3440 GCA_964194245.1 uncultured Hyphomicrobium sp. | reverse complement strand
CGCGCTGCGCATCGGCAAAAGCCGCATCAACTCGCTTCTCAAGCCTGGGAAATGCCATCTCTTTGCGCCAGGGTTTGTGCCAAGTACTGTCGATCATTACCGTTCATTTGACCGCTGGCGACGGAGGTCGTGAGGATGCGCCCAAACTCATCGCGGTCGAGCCGAGCGTTCGGAGTACTGGAAGGGGCTGTGGCGGCAGCAGCGGCCTTCGGAGAGGAGCGAAGGAGTGTGTCCGTAGCGGGCGCCAGAACCGTATCGCCCGGCGATGCAGCCGTGGACGCGGCCTGCACGCCCACCTGGGCGGTGGTGATGGTGGCAACCATCGCCAGAAGCGCACCGGCCGAGATGCCGAGCGACCAGACCAGGAAGCCGTAAGCCGCTGACGTAGGCGTAGACGTCATCCCGCTCGGTCTCGTCCTTGACCCCGGGGAACAGCACCGCCATGTCGACTACGTTTCTAGCGACCTTTTTTGTCATCGCTCTTCTGGTCGGCGGCATATCTCTGTTTTGGCATCTGACCGGCCCGATGGTGTTGGAGATGATCGCCAGCGTGGACGCCACCGCTCAGGAGCCGCAGAAAAATGCCTACAGCCCCTGACCTGTTAGTCGCTTGTTCTTCGGAACTATTTATCAACGGCAATCGTTGGCGCGGCAGCAGTAGCAAGCCGGAGAACCAAAATGGCGCAGACACTTGACAGAACCCAAGGAGCCGAAAGGACGGGCTCCGGGCGGAGTGTGAGAGATCAAGCAAACGGGCCGACGCAAAGTGTTCAGGAAGTGGCGGAGACCTTTTACACCGCCGTCCAGAAGTCTCTGAAGAACCAGCCGATGACTACGCTCGGCTTTGCTGTAGTTGCGGGTTTCATTCTGGGCGCGCTCTGGAAAGCGTGACGGTGTGAGCCAGAAAGGAATGCCATGCCACAGTCAGATTATTATTCGCAGAACTCAGACGGAGTGAAGGACAAGGTGTTCAATGCTGCTGATGCTGTCCAGCAAGCGTCAGTGGACGCCTATGAATCGGTTAGAGACACTGCCCAAGAACAACCGTTCATTTCTGGTCTGTTGGTGGGCGCGCTGGTCGGGTTTGCGCTCGGTGCCCTGTGGAAGTTAGAATCGCGGAGGTCTCTCCCGGCTCACATGCTTGATACCTTGCATGGCTACGCCGACCCTCGCCTCCGTCATCTGCGGAGCAGTGTCGGGTGGTAACTTTGCACAGCCTCGCGCTTCGACCCCGGCTGTGCGGGCGACGAGCACACCGCCTCCGTTCGCATGATCTTCTGCAGGTCGCGGGGGCGTGAGGAAGGACTACTATGCTTGGCGATGCTATCCTCTACGCGGCCAGACGCGCGACCTCGACGGCTGTTGAAAACGTAGAGCGTAAGGCCGCGTGGACGGCGACGGCGGGAGCCTTCCTATTGTGCGCCCTCGTCTCCGCCTTGATTGTCGCCTACCAATTCCTAGAGACCAGGGTCGGCACTCTGAACGCGGTCGCGATGATTTCGGCCACGTGTCTATTGATCGGCCTTCTCTGTTTGTCGCTGCCCAGCATGATCGAGCGTGGCCAGCTTCGGCAGGCACAGGCGAGTAACAGTGCTTCGCCGGTAGCCACGACAGCGGCCGCGATAGACGAGGAAGCGAAGCAGGCGGTCGATTATTTCGGCGCTCTGCGGGTAGTGGGCGCGGCCTTCCTCTTCGGTCTCGGGGCCGCCCGCAAGCTGAAAAGATGAGGCCGCGTTTAGAGACAGGCAAGCCTGACTGGCTTTCTCTGCCTCTCCCGAATGCTCTCTTTCAGGACCAATCAGGCTGTCGGGGCTATCCGCATCCCTTGCGCGGCCGAAAGGCTGCACATGGTTGTGGTTTGCTCCCGGAGCACCCACGCCTTACCTCTAATGCGATAAGGAGGTAGTCAATGCGCTTCGCGACTATTCTGATGTCCGCTGCAATGGGCGCGGACTTATTCGTTGGGGGAACAGCATGGGCCGCTTCCGATCCACGCGGAGTGTGGATTGATGACAAGGGGCGCGGCGGCGTCGAGATCAAAGATTGCGGCGCCAAGCTGTGCGGCCACATAGTCTGGGCGCGCGATGAAGCCGACAGCAACAAGGGCTGCGGCAAGCAGATCATCGGTGATGTGGCGCCGCAGGGCAGCGGCCTGTGGGACAACGGCTGGATTTACGACCCCGACAGCGACAAGAAGTACAACGTCGAGCTGAAGCCACTCGACGACAACCGGCTGCAGGTGAAAGGCTATGCCGGGGTCAAATTCTTTTCCCGTTCGATGATCTGGACGCGGGCCCCGGCCGGCATTAAGCGGTGCAATGCCGTGGAGGCCAAGGCCGCCGATTTGGTCCGGTCCGGCGAGCAAGCCCCTAACACACCGGTGGGCGCGAATGCACCGGCTAAGGGGGACGCCTCAAAGAGCGCAGACCTTGACGCTCCGGCGGGGGCAGCCCCTTCTGTGACGCGGC
This sequence comes from uncultured Hyphomicrobium sp., assembly GCA_964194245.1. GTDB lineage: Bacteria > Pseudomonadota > Alphaproteobacteria > Rhizobiales > Hyphomicrobiaceae > Hyphomicrobium_A. Next base: position 972 of record CAXMLT010000048.1, on the reverse strand, counting down.
CGCCTGAGGCTAAGTCTGGAGCGGCAGACCCGTCGAGACCCAATGAGGCGACGGCTCCAAAGGTCGCACCAGAGCAAGAGCCCAATGACTACGGGGGCAAGCCGAAAGTTGGCGCGCTGCTGAGCAAGCTCCGCGATCTCAAGTTCGGTGACGGCTATGGAGTGAGGGAGACGGGCGGCGGGAATTGCCTCCTCAAGGTCCCACACTTTTCGATGGCCTTTAAGTGCACGCACTGACGCCGGCCGAGCAACAATGATGAGGGGTGGGAACCCGAATTAGCGCGCGTTGAGCGCTACGAAGTGATAGGGCCCCGCGTCTACGTGAATGTGGCTCATGGTGGCATAGGTCATGATGCCACTAACCCATCCCTCATCGCGATGGGCCATGAGCCACGCTACGATCTGTTGTTTGCTGTGCCTCTTGCTGGGAAGAAAGTCGATGGCGCGTCCGTATGCGTGCTGCGACAGGGTTGCGGTGCCGGCTATGGAGCGCTTGACACAAGTGCCCTCGCTAATATCGACCTCCCCGAACTCGGCCTCGATATGGGCCAATAACTGTTTGCCGCTCTCGTGCATGCAGGTCCACTTGGCCGGCAAACAGGGCTGAGTGAGTAGTCATTTTCACATGGAACGTCTTCTGCGAGATCACGTTGGCAAACGGGGAGGTCAACAATTCAAAGGAGTTTGTAAGGATGAAGAAGTCTCCCAAGCTAGCCATGGCGACAGCCGTCGCCCTCGGCCTCGCCGCCAGCGTTGCCCTCGCTCAAGAACCTGGATTTGGTGGCCACGGCGATGTATCGAAAAATCAAATTCCAGGCCCGAACCCGTCGGGAAATCCGACTGATCCGGCCGCTGGAAACCCGGGCTCACGCGCGCAGATTCCGACCGCGCCGCAGAAGCAAGAGAACCTTGAATATAAGGGTGCCACTGGTGCCGCGACGGGCGAAACCGGCACCGAGCCGATGCCTGCACC
>CAXMLT010000047.1:0-6163 GCA_964194245.1 uncultured Hyphomicrobium sp. | reverse complement strand
CGGGAGCATCCCATCGTCGTAATAAGAGCGGCGGGCGTCGCCGCGCTTTTGCGGTTTCAAAACCACCTCTTCCTCAGAACCACTTTTGGTCGCGTCCGCCTGCGTTGCAGGGGCCTGCTTGCCGGGGGCTGTTGAGCCGGGCTCTTCGGATGCTGCTGCGTCCCGATCTTCCCGAACCTCTTCCTGTTCTTCGAGGCGCGAAAAGGCATCGATAAGGCTCCAGCCCATGGGGCGCCCAGTGACGGCTCCAAATAATTTCCGGAGACGCTCCCCGATCACTTTAACCGCTGGATCCATCAAAGGGCCTCCGGGAAAGAGAAACGCGTCTCATTTCCAGGAGTTCCGGTCGAACCGAAAGTCACGGAACCAAGCGCAGCCGATGTGAGTTTTCTCGCAAACTCCCCTAGTGCGGCGTTGCAACCTTGGAGAGAGCGCCATGCGCCTCCTGATCCATGACGGCTGCGGTGGTTTCTACAAGCGTCATTTTCTTGCACGCGCTTTACACGTTGGAGCAAGCTGCCATCGATGCCAACGCACTACTCGCTCAGGCCGGCATCGACGCCAAGGAGCGCGAGGCTGCAGACAAACTGCAGCGGCTCATCCTCGAGGAACTGCATCATCGCATCAAGAATACGCTCGCGACGGTGAGCGCCATTGCGTCCCAAAGCCTGCGCACGGCGACTAGCATGGAACATGCGCAGAAAGCTATCGAGGGACGATTGATCGCGCTCGGGCGCGCGCACGATTTGCTGATGCAGGTTAGTTGGGCCAACGCCAGCCTCGTGCAAACCGTTCGCGGAGCAACTGAACCCTATGACAGCAAAGCTGGTGGGAGGTTTTCGATCGCTGGTCCTGATATTGGCATCACGTCTGGTGCCGTGATCGCGTTGGCGATGACGTTCAACGAGCTTTGCACCAACACCACGAAATTCGGCGCTCTGTCGGTGCCCGACGGGCACGTCGAAGTCACATGGACTATCGATGAGCAGACCCAGAGGATGCGGCTCACATGGACCGAAAAAGACGGTCCGCCGGTCGAAGCACCAACAAGGCGAAGTTTCGGCACGCGTATGATGGGATCTCTGGGACACCAATTGAAAGGTGAGGTTCAGCTGGCCTATCAGCCGAGCGGGTTCGTCTATGCCCTGGATGTCCCGCTGAATTCTCTGACGATGAAGACCTGAGCCGTCGCTGCCCGCAGGCTTGACGCGCATGAGCAACAGCCGGGTCTTTTGACGAGTGTCATTGGAAGAGACGCTCGACGCATCAAGGACCGATGTGTGGGGGAAAGCTGCCCGGCGGTGAACCGGTTCCGACGCGAGCTTCGGACATATTGGCTGAAGAACGCCACGAGAAAGACCCGACAGCATTTGGAGCACTGCCGGGTCTCCAACGAGCGACGCCAGCCCTGGAGAGTTAGCGCACGCCCGCACACGAGGGAAAACTGGCATCGCCCCCGAGTGGTTCCGAGGCGAGCCCTGTAAGATCGGCTCTGGCGCTCGGTCACTGTGGCACTGGTGGCTGGCTGTCCTACCCTCGAAGGAGGCGCAACACCTCTTCGCTGCTTTCGCCCGCGGCGGTACGGAACTAGTACCGACCGCCGGCGTTCGCTACGCATGGCGGAGCCTCTACAACACCAGATCGTAGCTCGCGCCCTCGAGCTCATTTCAGATGAAGCGCACTGGACCCGCGGGTTCGTCGCTCGAAGGGTCGATGGAAGGCTCTGCGCTTGCTTCGATCCGTGGGCCGCCCGATTCTGCGCCGTCGGTGCCCTCAATCGCGCAGCGCGCGAACTTATGGGGGTCGCGGGCGTTGAGCACGCTTACATGTCCGAAAAGTTTGTGCTGGCCGCGAACGGCCGACACCATGACAGCCTGCCCCGCATCAACGACCACGAGGGGCACGAAGTGATCGTCAGGATGTTCAAGCTCGCGCTCGCGCAGTAAAAATCGACGCGCGAATGCTGCGCCGCGTCGCCGCGATCCACTCACCTTGACGAGCCCGGAGTGGCTCGTGTCGATGCTAGGTGAATTGCTGAGCAACGGTGCATGGCCAGGCCAATAGATCACTTCGCGCTTCCTGCAATTTGGCTAGATACCTCTTGCACCGCTTTTGCAAGGCCGCCTTCCACATACGGCCTCTGAACGAAAAAGGCTTTAGACGGCAGCGCCCTGTGAGGGATGCGTGCGGAAGATACCAGGAGGATGGTCGGCGGCCATCGCTCACGGACATAGTGGACGAGTGTCACCCCGTCCATTCCCGGCAGGTCACTGTCGGTGAACACCACCCGGATCGTCGACTCGGCTTCTAGAATGGTGATGGCCTCTTCGGCCGTTCCTGCTTGAAAGACTTTAAAACCAGCCTTTTCAAAAGCATCCGCAACGTCCAATCGCGTCACGATCTCTTCTTGAACGACGAGTACGACCCGACCATCCCTGGCATCAGGCATGGGCATTCCCCGGCATCACGGATTGAGCGGCTGGCTTCCTGGCGCGGACGTTGCACCTAAACTTGAATGTGGCCTCAACCGCGACGAGAGATAAAATCCCTCGAAGACAATCGAAGCCACGATGAACGCGCCCAGGAGCGACCCGGCCACGCGTCTGTTCGCTGCGCGGCGATCAGCTGACGGCCTTAAATGTTGTGGCACTGCTGCCTCCCATGTTTTGAGGCCAACAATCCCACTGGTGGCGAAGTTCCAGGAGCACGGACCGAAAGTTCAGAGCTCGCTGCGAACCACCCACCCACGCCGACGTTTCTTCCGCAAAGGGCTCGGCCCAACCGGAGGAAGTCCCCAAATGGAAGATCTATTCGCGCTGCTGATGAATCCAGGAGGGTTTGAATGCACCTGGCGCAACGGCCAGCTCTATGTGCGGCGCGCCGAAACGCCAATAGCGCCGCTCGCGAGGGAATTGGCCCCCATTGGCCTGCAGGCGGCCGGAGCGGCGAGAACGACATCGGCCGAGCCGAGGGGGAGCGAGTCCGCGGACGTGCCGACTTACACCTCGGAAACAGCACCATCGGTCGTCTGAATTTCCGCGCGGCAACCTTAATGAGCCCACACCGACGGATCAGGTTCTCTTGAGATAGCGGCTCGAGCTGTCGTTCGGCCTGGCATGCGCGTATACGCTCGTCGTCTTCAAGTCCGCATGTCCGAGGGTTTGCGAGACGAGCGTGATCGGCGCGCCCTCGTCAATGGCGTGACTGGCATGAGCGTGGCGAAGCCAATGGGCGGAAACCCCCGGATTGATCCCGGCCCGCTTCGCTGTCGCTTTCACGACGTAGTTGATCCGGCGCTCCGAGATCGGAAACACGCGCTCTGAAGCTGGGGCGTCGGCACGCAACTCGCGCAGGGCCGCCGCGAGGTCGGCTGGAACGAGGATGCACCTCGTCTTGTCGCCCTTGCCTATGACGTTGAGCTGCGCCTCGCCCGTGTCGCGGGGTACAATCTGCGACCAGGTGAGGCCCGCAAGCTCCGAGACGCGCAACGCACTGAAGTAGGCAACTTCCAGAAGGAGACGATCGCGCTTGGATCTGGCGGCGCGAAGAAGGAGGTGCAGCTCGACTTGCGAAAGAAGCCGCTGCGCGACCTTGCGGGGGGCCTTCTTGAGCTTGATCAGCGGCGCGGCGTTGAAGCGGGTGAAGCCAACCTTGTGCGCGAAGCCGAGGAAAGCCTTCACGGCGGCGACATAAGTATTGAGCGTGGCGGCGCTGCCTGTAGAGCCGTCCGCCTTCGTGCGCATTGCCTCCAGCGCGTTCTGCACGTCTTCCACCGTGGCGCGTTTGAGATTCGACCCACCGGCCGCGAGGGCCTCCACAAAGCGTCGACCGATCCGCATGAATTGACTGGCGGTGGTCTGCCCGCTGGCAGACCAACGTTGGTTTGCGGCGGTCCCGGTTCTGGCAAAACCTTGCTGGCCATGACCTTCCTCGTGAAAGGCGCTGTCGAAAATGGAGATCCCGGCGTGCTGATGTCATTCGATGAGCGCATCGCTGATCTCGGCGTCGACATCGCCTCGCTGGGCTTCGATCTTCCCGACCTTGAAGCGCGCAACTTGCTAGCCACGGATTACATTCATCTTGACCGTCAAGAGATGCACGAGACCGGCGAATACGATCTTGAAGCCCTCTTCGTGCGTCTAGGTTACGCGGTTCAGCGCGTGGGCGCTCGCCGCGTCGTGCTGGACACGATCGATGCGCTGTTCGCCGGTATACCAAATCCAGCAATCGTTCGCTCGGAACTGCGTCGCTTGTTTGGATGGCTCAAGGACCGCCAGCTGACGACCGTAATTACTGCCGAGCGCGGGGAGGGGAGTCTCACGCGCCACGGCATTGAAGAATATGTCTCCGACTGCGTGATCCTGCTTGATTATCGCGTCGTGGATCAACTTTCGACGCGCCGACTGCGTGTCGTCAAATATCGCCGCAGCTCGCATGGCACCAACGAGTATCCCTTCCTGATCGACGGCTCCGGTATCACGGTGCTGCCCGTGACTTCATTGCGCTTAGATCACGCCGCTTCGAATGAGGGCGTATCGAGCGGCCTTGCAGATCTCGACGCGATGCTTGCGGGGAAAGGCTACTTCAAGGGAAGCAGTATTCTTCTGACTGGGGGGCCAGGCACGGGGAAGACCAGCATCGCCGGCCTTCTCGCGGACGCGACCTGTCGGCGCGGAGAGCGGTGCATCTATTTCAGTTTTGAGGAAAGCCCGCACCAACTGGTTCGCAACATGCGATCAATCGGCACTGATTTGCAGCCCTGGATCGACGCAGGACTGTTGCGCTATCATTCGGCCCGACCAAGCATGGGCGGGCTTGAGATGCATCTTGCGCTCATGCTGAAAGAAATCCGGGATACCCGCCCCGACGTGGTCATTGTCGATCCGCTTTCAGCGTTGCTAGCGAGCGGCACGGGCAGCCAAACAGCCGTTATGGCACTCCGCCTCATTGACTATCTCAAAACGCTCGGCGTGACCTCGCTATTTCTCAGCTTGCAGGGATCCGAAGACGAAACCGCGCTGCACATCTCATCGATCATGGACACCTGGATCGTGCTGCGCAATGTCCGCTCCGACACCGAGCTCTCACGCCGCCTGCACGTGGTGAAAGCGCGCGGCATGGCGCATTCCAGCGAAGTGCGCAAAATGGAAATTTCCCACACCGGCGTACATTTAACGGCCTTACGCGAATAGGAGTGGATCATGCCGACAGACAACCCCCCTCCGATTGATGCAACTAATCCAGGACAATGGGATTTACGTCTTTATGTGGCGGGACAAACCGACAAGTCGATTCGGGCAATCAACAATCTTACCCGTATTTGCAAGGAGCATCTGGAGGGACGCTATTCCATCGAGGTGGTCGACCTATTGGAGCGGCCGCAACTGGCCGCTGGCGATCAGATTGTCGCCCTGCCGACCTTGGTGCGTCGGCTACCGGAACCGATCAAAAAGATCCTCGGGGACCTTTCCGATGAGGACCGCGTTTTAGTTGGACTTGATGTTCGACCGCGAGTGTGAAAGCGACGACGAGAATGGCCACGCCCCGCTATGGATTTACGCTGTTTGTCACTGGCGCAACGCCTCGGTCAATGCGCGCGATCGACAACGTTCAAAGCTTTTGCGAACGGGAGCTCACGAACGACTACGAACTCGAAGTGGTCGATCTGTATGAGCACCCCGAGCGGGCGCAGCCATCCGATGTGATCGTCTCGCCCACTCTGGTCCGTCATGCGCCCAGGCCCGTACGCTTATTGATTGGCGACATGTCGGATGCAAACCGATTAGCCTCGCTAGTGCACACACCCTTGTCATGACCACAAAGTCACTCGATCGGGACTTAGAACTGGAGACGCTGCGTAACCGTTTAGAGGAAGCGGAAGAGACCCTGCGCGCTATCCGCACCGGGGCGGTCGATGCTCTCGTCATCGATAGGGAAGGCGCCCCTGTCATCTATACTCTTAACAGCGCTTCTGAACCCTACCGCCTGCTCGTGGAACAAATGCGCGAAGGCGCTGTCACTGTGTCGCCCACGGGCACTATCGTTTATTGCAACTCCGCGTTTGCACGGTTGGCGGGACTTCCAAGCGAGCGTCTGCGGGGAAGTCTCCTCGGCGATTTACTGCCTGACAAAGATACACTGGCGACTCTGCTCACCCCGGCGG
>CAXMLT010000046.1:0-6167 GCA_964194245.1 uncultured Hyphomicrobium sp. | reverse complement strand
GTGCACCTGTTAGCTAGATCATACTTCTGAAAATCACGGTGTCGCTGGTTCAATTCCAGCCCTGGGCACCAAGACTTCTCAATGAAAATCCACGACTTTAGCGACAACGGCGAACCACTCAGCGCTCACCTAAGTGCTCGCCTTTAAAGGCGTCGGTGTGATGCGGGTGTGATGCAAGGCACCTGAAGGCGCCGCGATTTTCCAACGTTCTGCAAGCTGGTGTCGAGGGGGGAAGGGGCACTGTTGGCCCCCCGACTTTGCGTGGCATCTCCACGTCTCGTCTTGATTCGAGCAGGCTCAAAATGACATCAGCTCAACAGGCACTTGGCCCCGCTCCTGAACGTCTTCTGTCGATGCGCCAAGTCATCGAGCTGACGCGCTATAGCCGGCCCTCCATCTATCGCCTCATGAAGGACGAGGCATTCCCGCGCCCATGGAGAATGACTCTCGGCGGGAAGGTCTTGTTCGGCGAGTCGGAAGTGAGGACATGGCTCGCAAGCCGGCCCCGCGCGCTCTAGCCACACGGCGAACGCGCGTCCCCCGGAGAAGACGAAACGCCCGCCGTGGGTCACATGGCGAGCGTTTCAAATCTGTACCGCCCTGGTAGGGCAATCGTTGCGTCGCGCGTCCTGGAAGACAACCGCAGCGCACTGACGGACCTAAGGCAATTCGAGGTGTTCGTCAATGCGCTGCCCACCCGCCGGGCAGCCATGGGTAACGGTCCAACGATCGCCGAGCAGCCGGGTTCCGGAGCAGGTAGTCTCTCGGGACGCCGCGCCCGATTCTTTTTGGAGATTGGCAGCCACGCTGTCGAGCGGCGCCGCGACAACGCACTCACCCGTCAACTGCTTGGCGAGCTGGATGGTCTCGCGCGGCTGCAGGCGCAGCGCCAGAGTTTGTTGGACAATCTGGCCCATCTCTACTGCAAATTTCCCAGGGCCGACGTCAGCCCCGGCGTGCTGCAGCTAATCACGCTGTTTGCGGATAACGACGAAGGCGCGTGCACGCTTTCGCTCGGGCGCATCGGCAGATTTCTATCTCGCTCCGAAGACACAGTCCGGCGTGCGCTGGCGAAACTGGTCGAGGCCGAGACGATTGTCGTCGAGCCGCGCCTAGGACGCACGAACATGATGACGCCCTGGGTACACAAGACCTTCGGAGAAATCCGCGATCGCCTCACATGGATTATGGACCTGCGTGCGCCCCAGTTGGAGGCAGCCGGTCCGGGTCGCCCCCGCCGGAATGATCCGGCCACCGAGAAACACCCCTCGCAACAAATGCAACCCCATTTTGATGCGACCGGGCAAAAAGCCCCCCGCAGCTGCTGCGACTCCGATTCCGAAATACCCCTTGCACCGGAGCGCGAAATCCCCCCGCACCAGGTCCAACCCGATTCTTCTTGGGATACTGCTAGCGAGAAGAAGAGTTCTCGCGACAACCCGGATGCACGGACGCAGATCGACATCGACGACGAGTGCGCGAACGAGTTCAACCGTCTGTACAACGCTTGGAGCGTTGAACACCGCAAGACGAATCTGGCGGATCGGGCTTCGACCGACCGGCTCCTCAATGCGGAACTTAGCGTGTTTGCAGAAGAACCGCTCAAGCTCATCAGAGCGGCCTTTGTACAAGCGCTCAATGCAGCGCGCGCCAAAGCCCAACAGGGTCACGGCAGGGGCGGAGGCGCCGGCATGCTGAGCTATTTTCGCAAATGTCTGCGCACGGCTGTTGATGGCCTCAGGCTTGGGCAGGCGAAAATCCAAGCCGAAGCTCGCGCCGAGCAGGCCGTGCAGCAGGCTCGTTTTGTGAAGCGTATGGGTGGTGTTGAACGAGACGACACCCGTCGCCCTCGCGGGCGCCCAAGCATGGACGACCTGGCAGCCCAGGCGTTCAGTACGATGAAGGACTGAGCATGGCTTCCACCAACCAACTCGTTCCGATGAACGGCAACGGGATCGCCATGCGCGAGGCCGTTGAGAGCGTTGCCGTTGTTGCTCGGCACAACTTGCCGGCCAATGTGCAATCCGGGATCACTGATCTTTTGATTGGCTTTACAGCGGGCGCGGCTCAGGCGCCACAGGATCGTGTGCGCTCTCTGCAAATCTACGCCGAGGCCGTGGAGGGTTTCGAGATCGCCGTCGTTGACTATGCCTTGAAGCGTCTACGGTTCCACAACCCGCGCAATCCATTTCCCCCTACCCCGCAAGACGTGTTCGAATTGTGCAAAAACACGCGCGCCACTTGGCAGCGCTTTCTCCACCGCTACTACTTTCAAGGAGACGATTGGGCCAAAAGTGAGGATTGGGGCCCAGCTCCCGACTAGCCTGGCTGCTGCATACCGCGGGACACGATCATCGCTCTCCTTCGCGACGCGCTGGACCGTGGGGGTTCGATTGTGGAGAGCCGTCTCATCGATGTCGCACATGTTTTCTTCGAGCGCGTCCCGCACGTAGTGTTCCTCCCGGGCCAGCGCGACCGCATCATCGGCAAACGAAAAGAGAAAGAAGAGGCAGAGGAGCAGAAGCGTAAGGAGCGCGAGTACCGTGATTCCATGCCGGCTGATCTTTGGGGCGCGCGCCACGCTGTCTTCATATCCTATCTGCGCAAAGGTGCGCCGGTCCCTCATGAGGACCAGCTCATGGCTCTTGCGAAGGAAATGCTCGCTGAGCAGGCAACGGGAGTAGGTCGGCGGTAGGGAGTGCGCCCGCAACAATCAAAGAGGCAATCAACATGTCTTACAAGATCGGCTACTTCGTTTGGCCAGAGCCACAGCGCGCCAAGCGGCGCGTGTTGGTCTCGGCAGCCGCGGAGGCGAAGCTCACGGACGAGCAGATCGAGGCGCTCCTGACCCGAAGTGCTCCAGGCCAGAACATGTCCGACGTCAACCGGGCGGCTAGACCTCATCTTGGCGTGGAGTTCTGGCCGGGCTAAGGCAGCCGATGTCCCTCGCAGGAACACTGCATGAAGGATGCGCTCTATCTCGATGACCTTGCCGCTGGCCAACAGTTCGTGACCGCTTGTGCTCAAGGCTTAGTCACGACTTCGCGCCGACCGTCACGAAGTTGCCATCGGAATCAATGATTTTGATCGGAAGCGGGTCTGCTGCTGCATCGGGGGAAATGATGCTGCTGGACGCAATCGCTCTCCTCATCCTCGCGGGGATGATGTTCATTCCGCTCGTCAATGTCATCGTCGGAGTTGTAGTTGGAGCCGGTCTTGCCGGACCTCCGGGTGCGTTGTGCGGGCTGATGTCCGCTCTCGCTATCACCGTGGCCCAAAAGTTTCTCCGCAACCGCCCGGGTTGGATCCAATTCAGCCCTGCCGAGGGGCGTGAACCGTCTTGAGTCTCGGCCTGCAACTAACACCGCATGTCCGCTTCGCCTCGCTCAGCGGACGAATGCCGAGGCAGTCTCAACGTCTGCTTCGGGCCACAAGCGGACATGGATAGGATCTCTCGATTGGGGTGGTCGTTTTTTGTTGGGTTTCCAACCGCAGATCGCCTCGTCCCTCGAAACCGAGTGCGTCATGGGGGCTAATTTCGAACAACGCTTGCGCGCGACTTGATCGGATTCATTAGGTGTTTCGGTCTTTTTGATGCCGCGTCTATGCTTTAGCATCCAATGCCATGCCGAATTTCGGAATCCCTCCCCGCGGGTCCGCTAGTGAGAGGCGCGAACTCGCCCCTCTCAACTGGCGGCGCGGGCTGTTCCGCGTTTGGCTTCTGTTGTCGGTCGGATGGTTCCTGGGATGGACCATCTACTTGATGATGGATGGCATCCAAGGCGGGTTCAGCGCACGCGGCGATTGGATCGCAGTTCCCATTGTGCTCTTTGCTCCGCCCGTTGCGCTGTGGATTTTCGGATCGGCCGCGGTCTGGGCTCTGCGCGGTTTCACCGATTGAGCGACAGCGGAAGTTCGCTTAAGGGCGCCGGCGTGGTGGCGTCATCCGCTTCACCTGCGTTTAATTGTGTCTGCCGCGTCCTCAAGCTCCTCCTCCCACTCGCCGGGCAGATAGCGTGTGACCCGCGATATTCCTTGCCGCGGGTTGATCGTCAGAACTTTATAGCGGTGCCAAACGCTAAGATGCCCGGCCTTTGGCAAGTAGTGGATGGTGAGATTGCCCCGCTTATATTGCAGCATCGGCAGTGCGCCGGATTGGAATTGCAAGCCCTTGGCCTGCACTAATGACACGGCAAGGTCGTGCATCCGCAAGGCCCGCTTCCTCCGAGCAGTTGTGAACTCGTCGTCCTTCACTTCCTCTGGGCACTCTGAGCTGCTGCTATAAGTTCCTGCTCCCAAGGACCAGGTCGGTAGCGGTGCACCCCCAGCGCATCGTTGTGGCGCTTTACACTGAGGACCTTGCCAACGGACCACACCTCGAGCCAGCCGGGCGTAGTCTGATATCGCACGATCAAAGATTCGACTCTGAACTCCTTCGGACTGGTCAGACCGACAGTAACCAAAACGCCCCTTGCCTCCACCAGAGACAAGGCAATCTCGTACATCTCCAGCGCGCGAGCATCATCACCCATGGCTTAAGCGACCACCTTTGCCGGCACCCTAACATGTGATGCTTCCAATGGCTCGGCATGCCGTGCAGGAGCGCAGGTGGCATTGTGCCGCCATCCCTATATGGGTCCGATTTTCCACATGAGGGCGTTGGTGCAAGCGACGAGCAGCTTTAGCCAGCCCGCGTCGTTAAGGATCAAATCCGATGCGACGAGCAGCACGATGATCAGGAGGAAAATGGCGTTCCAGCGCCAAGATGCGCCGACTGCTGTTTGTCTAACCATCGCGTTCCGACCATGCCCAGGAGCAGCAAGCCCATGACTGCGATGTAGGTTAGCATTTCCGGAGCTTCCGAATTCCTCGTATCGCTGGCCAAGGGGCTTGAACTTGCCAGTGGCACCTTACCTGGTGATTACATGATCGAGGCTCAGCGCACACGGCGGCGACTGAGGCAGCGCGGCAAGAGCCGGTTGATGGTGCCGGCCCTCCTTGCGTTGGACACGTGAAGCCGTCGTCGCGATGTTCAAGGTCGGGCGCAACCCTCGGTGCCCGCGAGCCTCTTAGAGGGAGAACGACCTCTTGCGGTTCGCGAACCGGAATGATTAGCCTCCGGCTTGAACACCGCTTGCCCACGATATTGGATTATGCAGGGTAAATCAGTCAGCGTTGCAGGCAGGTTCTCGACATGGAACGCCGGGCTCTCGCGAAGAGGCCAACGGTTGTGGCACTTGCCGGTACGGTGGTGGCGGGCTTCATACGCCTTATCAAACGAACGTCATCGACCGTTTATGAGCCCCTCAACTTTCACGTCGAAGTGGGAGCGCATCAGCCATTTATTTTGGCAATGTGGCACGGCCAATTCATGATGCTGGCTGATCTCAATACGCCCGATTTCAAAGTAGCCGCAATCGTCTCGCGCCACGGCGATGGAGACTTTACTGCCGCGATTCTGAAGCGCTTCGGTATCGAGCTCATTCGCGGCGCCGGCGCGGGGCGGCGAAAAAAGGATCGGGGCGGAGCATATGCGTTCCGGGCCGCGCTGGAAGCCCTCGAGAGCGGCTCAATCGTTGCCATGACTGCCGATGTGCCCACGGGTCAGCCGCGCTCGGCTGGAAAGGGCATCGTCGCACTGGCGCATCTTTCGGGACGGCCAATGATCCCGGTCGCCGCCGCGACCTCTCGGTTCCTTACGCTCAATACCTGGAGCCGGATGACCGTCAACCTGCCGTTCTCAAAGCTGGCCTTCGTCGCAGGGGATCCCCTATTCGTACCTGCTAATTCAGATGAGCAAATGCTAGAGCTGGCTCGTCGCAAGGTCGAGCACTCCCTAGACACGGTCGTGGCGCGGGCCTACGCCCTTGCCGGCGCCGAGGCATCGCGAGCCGTCCTCGCGAGACCCAGTGCTACTCGGTAGAGTGGAAAAGACCCCGGACGCTGGAGGGCGCCCGGGTCTTGGGTGGTCAGCGGCCGCTATCAAAGACTTGAAAATTTCAATTGGGCTCGGAGGGTGGGAATACAAGAGCGTTCCCCGGCGCCGTATATTGAAAAATAGCGCAGCAGCAATGACCGTTTTGGGTCGGGCGCGGCGCTCCGAGCATGTCCGCTGCACGTCTGCTTCACCCCTAAACCCGGACGATATGGAGCGCCGGCCGAACTGT
>CAXMLT010000045.1:0-2625 GCA_964194245.1 uncultured Hyphomicrobium sp. | reverse complement strand
GTCCTTGACCGTGATGAGGCCGATGCAGCGGTTCTCGTCGTCGACAACGAGCAGCTTCTCGATGCGATGCTTGTGCAGGAGCCGCTTGGCATCCTCCTGCGCGACCGACCGCTTCACCGTGATGAGCCTCTCCTTGGTCATCAGCTCGGAGACGGGCTGCTCGAGGTTCGTTGCGAAGCGCACGTCGCGGTTGGTCAGGATGCCGACGAGACGCCCCTTGTCGGAGCCGTTCCTCGGCGTCTCGAGCACCGGCAGGCCCGAGATCGAGTGCTCGGCCATGAGGGCCAGGGCCTCGCGCAGGGATGCGCCGGGGTGAATGGTCACCGGGTTCAGCACGATCCCCGATTCGTATTTCTTGACGAGCGCGACCTGGCGCGCCTGCTCCTCGGGAGCGAGGTTGCGGTGGATGACGCCGACGCCGCCTTCCTGCGCCATGGCGATGGCGAGGCGCGCCTCCGTCACCGTGTCCATGGCGGAAGAGATGACGGGGATGCTGAGCGAGATCGAGCGCGTGATACGGGTTGAGACGTCGGCCTGGCTGGGGAGGATCTCCGAGGCAGCCGGCACGAGGAGGACGTCGTCAAAGGTCAGTGCGACGCCGGAATCCAGGGTGGGCGGGCCTTGGGCCATGCTTGCGCGGTCTCCTTGTCACCAATGGAGCCGGGCGACATGTTCTCGAGCCCGGCGGGAACGATGTCGGCAGCCCTATACCACCGTGGCCCCCGCGTGGGAAGGGACGCGCAAAGCCGTCCACCGGACGTGACGACGCGGGGCAAACGCCACCGCTCGCCCGGGGCCAATGCTCCGCGCCGCAAGAGGATCAACCGTGCCTCAATTGGTGGCGCTAAGCCGAGATCGACGGCTTGCCGTCGGACGGCGGCGCCACGGCCGGTCCCGCCGCGTTCACGGCCGCGGGCAGGAACTTCGCCATCGCCTCGAGCACCTTGTCCATGGGGATGCCGAGCGACTTGGCGATCTGCTGGACGTGCTCATCGCCCAGCGCCTTGCGGATCTGGTCCGCCGTGATCGGCAGGTTGTCCTTGTTCTTGTCGAGCCAGGACTGCACCTGCGCGGCCAAGCCCGCGTTCTGCAACTTGGCGAGGACCGATTGCAGGCCCTCTTCGCCCATCACCTTTTTCATGAGCTCCGGCAGCGCCGCCTGTTCAGCTTCGCCGACGAGATTGCCAACCGCGCGTTTGAGGGTATCGCTCCAGCTCATGGCATCGCCCTTTCCTAGGTTCCTGCCCCTCGTCCTCGCGCACGCTTCTTATGCCGGATGTCGCGCAAGCACTTTAGCAGAAGCGCGATAGCAGTTTCTACGGACGAGAAGGGTCGCATGCTGACGGTAGCACGAACGCTTCCTTAGCCTTGCTTACGGATTTGTATGCAGGGACGCCCTTGTGGGGCCCAATCGCGGGCGCCAAGATTTTTGCGGGGAAGAGCAACGCTTGGAGAAAATGCTATGACGAGACTGCTGTTGGCAATGGCTGCGACCTGCCTCGTGGCGGGCGCTGCCGCGGCGGACACCTGCAAGGCGCAGGCGGAAGCCAAGAAACTGCACGGCGCGGCCGAGACGAGCTTCACCACCAAGTGCGAGAAGGACGCCAAGGCCAAGTGCGATGCCGACGCCAAGGCAAAGAACCTGCACGGCGCCGCCGAGACGAGCTTCACGACCAAGTGCGTGAAAGACGCGACCGGCATCTGACGCCGTCGCCGGCGAACTTTTCAGCCGGGGCCGTGAGGCTCCGGCTGTTGTCGTTTAGCGCTCGGAAGCGCTCACTCACCTGGATCGACACCAAAGGTGCGTCGGTTGAAGCCTGCAGCTCCGGCTGCGTCGGGGCGTTGAGCGCATAGATAAAGAGGGCAATCACGCCGGCAGCGGCGGTGGCCATGGCGGCGGTTCCGATTCTGAACAGCGGGGTCTGGAGGAGCGGCTTCATGGTTGGGGGGTCACGGTTGGCACGGCGGCCGGGGCACAGGGTTAATCGCGTGCTAACAACTCGGGGATCTGTCCAGCGGCACCGATAACGCGCTGCAATCGCCGCGAATGCGAGCCTTGCGCGCAACGCTTCGGCAACGGGGCAGGTCTACTGCGGGACGCTCAGCCAAGCCGAGGAGTGGACCCATGAGACACATGCTCACCATTGCTACGATGGCTGCGCTCGCGGCCTCCATCACGCTTGCGCCCGCCTTCGCGGAGGATCGCCCGGTCACCAAGGGCCCCACGAAGTCGCTGGGGGATGAGGGCAAGCTTCCGCCCACCCACACAATGGGCGATGCGGTCCCTGACATGACAGGCCCGGATGACGGCACCTCGGCCCAAGGCGCCGGCGACGGCACCGCGCCAGGCGCCGCGGCGCCCAAGCGCATGGGCGATGAAGGTAAGCTGCCGGCAACGAGCACGATGACCAAGCAGGTGCCCGAGATGACGGGCAAGCCGACGAAGTAGCGGTCCAATCGAGGCCCCGTGAGACGGCGCGACTTGTCGTGCGGGGGCGCCCACGCGGTCTTGGAGAGCCGATGCCAACATCGTCCTCGCGCCCACCGAAAAAGCGCAATGGCCATACGCGGCTGATCGATCTTGCCCTCCAGGGCGGGGGCGCGCACGGCGCCTTCACCTGGGGC
>CAXMLT010000044.1:0-1877 GCA_964194245.1 uncultured Hyphomicrobium sp. | reverse complement strand
GATGTGTATAAGAGACAGAAATAGATGTACTCGAAGATGCAGGGGCGGGCCGGGCGCATGGGGAAGGGGCGGTGGCTTTCGAGGCCGGCTTCGGTGATGACGACGACCTCGCCGTTCTCCACCTCGCGCAGGAACTCCGCGCCGACCATGTCGAGTGCGCAGGTCTCGGAGGCAAGCACGTAGGAGGAGCCGAGCCGGCCAATGACGAGCGGGCGGATGCCGACGGGATCGCGCGCGCCGATCAGCATCTCGTTGGTCAGACATACGAGCGCATAGGCGCCCTCGATCTGGCGCAGCGCTTCCACGAAGCGCTCAACGATGCGGCGCTTCTGCGAACGCGACAGGAGATGCAGGATGACCTCGGTATCGGAGGTCGACTGGCAGATGGCGCCGGAGGAGATGAGCTCTTGGCGTAGGGTGAGGGCGTTCGTGAGGTTGCCGTTGTGGGCGACGGCGAAGCCGCCGGTGTCGATGTCGGCAAACAGCGGCTGCACGTTGCGCAGGATGGCATCGCCGCAGGTCGAATAGCGATTGTGGCCGATGGCGATGTGGCCCTGCAGGCGCTGGATGACGCTGGCGCGGCTGAAGTTGTCGCCGACGAGGCCCATGCGGCGCTCGGAGTGAAACTGTCGGCCGTCGTAGGCGACGATGCCGCAGGCTTCCTGTCCGCGATGCTGGAGGGCGTGCAGTCCGAGCGCGGTGATCGCTCCAGCTTCGGGGTGCCCAAAAACACCAAAGACCCCGCATTCCTCGCGGAGTCTGTCGTCGTCGTGGCGCGAGGGAGCCGGAGTCGTCGCTTGAACGTCAGCTTCGAGCCGAAGAGTCATGGTCACCTCCCGCTGGTGGCCTGCCGCTGCCCGACGAAGGTACTTTATCCGTTAACGCTCGCAGGTGCACGCCGGTCGCATCTGCCGCGCCCCCGGCACGTGACACAAATATGATGTTTTGCCGGCGCTTCAAGCGCTAATTCGTCGCCCCCGGCCTTTTTCAGGGGGCCTGTTGTTCCTCGGGCGGCTGAGCGGGCTGCTCGCCGGGCGGTGCCGTCAACGAGGATGGCAGGTGCGATTCGAGCACCGAGCGCAGCGTATCCCCGGTCGCCTTGATATAGGGCAGCGACTTTGCTTCGCGCACCCACGGGAAATGCGTGTTCGGATCGGGGAAGAATGCCTCGTAGAACATGTAGGGGACGACGATGAGGATGAAGCCGCGCAGCACGCCGAAAATGAACCCGAGCACGCGGTCGATCATGCCGATGCGGCTGTCGAGAATCGCGTCCGAGATGCGCGCGGTGATGAGGTGCACCACGATGAGCACGATGAGAAAGATGACGGCGCCGATCACGATCTGCGCGACCGCGACCTGCGTGCCCATCTGCTGCGCCAGATCCTGGGCGACCGGCTTGTGGTAAATGACGAAATAGAGAACCGCGGCAGCAGCTATGACCCAGGAGACGATCGACAGCATCTCGCGCGCAAAGCCGCGGTACATCGCCAGTAGGCCGGAGATGAAGCACACGGCAAGCAGCGCGGCGTCGAGATAGGTGATCGGTCCCAGCATGATTGCCCCGGATTTTCGCGGCTCAATAAAGGCTTCGGCCGCCGCTTGTCAGTCGCATGGCGGGCCCCCGTCCGCAAGCTCCCTCAAGTGCGAGATGCGCCCGAGCTTGAGCTTTGCTGCGGCGCCGTCGAGCTCCCCGCGCGCCGGCACGACGGCCTGACGAAATCCCAGCTTTTGCGCCTCCTTGAGGCGGGGCCCCATGAGCGGAGTGGCGTTCACGGCGCCCGACAGCGAAACCTCGCCGAAGTGCACCCGGTGTCGCGGAATCGCAACACCCGTGAGCGATGACAACAGCGCCGCGGCGGCCGCGAGATCGGCGG
>CAXMLT010000043.1:0-2706 GCA_964194245.1 uncultured Hyphomicrobium sp. | reverse complement strand
ACGTGCTCGAACATGCCGACCGAGACGATGCGGTCGAAGGTGCCTTTCACGTCGCGGTAATCCTGCAGCGCGAAGCGCACCGCGTCTTGAAGCCCGCGCTCGCGCGCGCGCTCGGAGGCGACGCCGAGTTGCTCAGTCGACAAGGTGATGCCTTGCACATCCGCGGCGCCGCCGATCTCCTTGATGTAGAGCCCGAGCCCGCCCCAGCCGGAGCCGATGTCGAGGACGCGGCTGTCGGGCTCGAGCACGAGCTTCGCCGTGACAAGCCGCTTCTTGGCGAGCTGGGCCTCCTCCAGCGTCGCGTCGGGCCGCTCGAAGTAGGCGCAGCTGTATTGCAAATCCTTGTCGAGGAAGAGGCTGTAGAGGCGGCGATCGAGATCGTAGTGGTGCGCCACGTTGCGGCGCGCGCGCCAGGGATTGTTCCGGCTCATGAAGCGGCGCTTCAGCATGCGCACGTTCTTGAACAGGCGCATGGGGAGCGAGAGCGGCGCAGGATCGCGCAGCACAAGTGCGAGGAAATCAAAGATCGTGCCCTGATCGACGACCAACCGGCCGTCCATGAAAAGCTCGCCAGCGTACAGCTCGGCATTGAGTGCAAGCGCCCGCTCGGCAGCGGCGTCCGTGAAGCGGATCCGCACCTCCTCGCCGGCGCCGTCTCCGAACATGAGCTTCTTGCCGCGCGCCGTCTCGACGGTCAGAGCACCGCGCGCAACGCATCGCGAAAATACCGCGACCAGCAGCTTTTCCATCGCAGATCACCGGCAACGAGCCAGCAAGCCATCGGGAACTTGCGCTAACGGTCAAACGTTCCCTTCTGCAATCTAGGGTCTCAGAATACGCTGAAAAAGACCCTTACTGGAATGGTGCCGACTGCCCAAATGCACGCCTTTCTGCTTTAGCCGAGGCCGATTGGTTTCGTCCGAGTAAAGGTCGAGAAGGCGACTATGGGTGGTCTCGCTACCGATTATTGAGACGCAAGCGAGTAAAATTTCGCTCTGAATCGAGGGCCCTTGGTAGGGCATCGGCGAGAGTAAGATGGCGAGGTCGACGCAAGCGAAGGCACTCGGTCTCAAGCGCGGCCCGCTATCGGACGCCACATGGCAGCAACTGCCGGCGCCGATGCTCAAGCTGCTGGTCGAGATCGCGGACGCGGAGAAGCGGCTCGAGGCACAACTGCCAACACACGCGGTGTATACGGACCTGGCCCCACGAGCGTCCCGCAACCCCAAATCCCGCTCGTGAACGCGTGGCGACGTAGACGGTCGGGCGCAACAGTCCTAAGCGTTGACCTGTTCGCGAGCCTTGCCGCCCACCCAAGTCTCCAACACCTGGATGTGAGCGGGTTCAAAGGCGACCATGTCCGCCCGGAAACCGGGGGCGATACGACCCAATCTGTGTCCGAGACCCAAAAACTCCGCCGGCGCGGTGGACGCAAAGCGCAAAGCGGTGGTCAGCGGCACATCCAGAAGTCGGACGGAATTGCGTACCGCGCTCGCCATGTCGAGCACGGCGCCGGCAAGCGTCCCGTCTCCTCGCGTGCAGCGGCCATCGTGAACCGTGATCTCCTGGCCCTGAAGCGTGAAGGTCGACTTGCGGCCGCCGACCGAGGGCATGGCGTCGGTGACAAGCATGGGATGCGCCGCACCGCGCAGCGCCAGCCGCAGCATCGGCGCTGCGACATGCTCGCCATCGACGATCATTCCAAACCACACGCCCGACGTCTCGAGGGCGGCGGCAATAGGCCCAGGCTCGCGGCTCGAAAGCGGGCGCATCGCGTTGAAGATATGCGTGACGCCGGTGAGACCTTCGGCAATCGCCGCCTTCGTCTGCGCATAGGTGGCCAAGGAGTGGCCAAGCGATACGCGGACGCCCGACCGCGCAAGGGCGGCGATGAAGCCCACCGGAACGCACTCGGGGGCCAGCGTAACCAGCACGGCGCCGGCGGGCCATGACGTGAGCAAATCGACGTCGCGCGCATCGGGCTGTTTGAACATCGACGGATCGTGCACGCCGGGCTTCTCCGGCGACAGAAACGGCCCTTCGAAATGTATGCCGAGAACGCTGGGGTTGTCGGCGGCAGCACTTTGCGCGGCAGCCAGCGCGGCGCGCATCTTGTCGGGCGTATCGCTGATCAGCGTTGGCATGAGCCC
The DNA here is from genome assembly GCA_964194245.1 of uncultured Hyphomicrobium sp. GTDB lineage: Bacteria > Pseudomonadota > Alphaproteobacteria > Rhizobiales > Hyphomicrobiaceae > Hyphomicrobium_A. The sequence goes on along the minus strand of CAXMLT010000043.1, from coordinate 556 downwards.
CGTGGTCCCAAACCGGCGATGGGCCGCGGCGATGGCGCTGATGCCCTCAGGTGTCGGCACATCGTTGAATAGAACGTCCCCGCCGCCGTTCACCTGAACGTCGATGAAACCCGGGGCCAGCCATGCATTTGGCGGCAGCGAATGCACCGGCATCGATGCCGGAAGCTCGCGGCGGGGCGTGACCGCAGTCACCTGCGCACCATCGACGATGACGGCGCTGTCGCGCAGAATGATGTCGCCGTCGAAGATACTGTCCGCGGCCACGGCGTGGTAGCGCGATCCGCTCATGTGGTGCTGGTGACTTTCCTGAGATGCGGAGGCCGGTCGATGTCGATCTCCAGGTGCTGCGCCAATTGCACGGCCATGCCGTAGAAGCTTTGAATCATGCAAACGGCGTCAGCTTCGGGCTGGTCGGCTGCGAGCGTCGGCAGCCGCGTGGCCGTCGCGTCGCCGGGCTTTGCGACGAACAGCGCGGTGCCCATGTGCCGAAGGTTGCTCGCGAGTTGCCGCATGCCGGGCGCCGCAGCGTCCGTCGGCATGAACATGAGTATGGGAC
>CAXMLT010000042.1:0-2648 GCA_964194245.1 uncultured Hyphomicrobium sp. | reverse complement strand
CGCGAAAGCCGGTCGGCTTGACGAGCGGCAGGCGCTCGAAGTCGGCGGTGTTCGGCTTCAAGTCTGCGCGCGGGGGAGGGAGCATGGGAGGCCCTTCGAGGTATCCGGGGAAGGCTGCGGCAGGTGTAAACGTCGCGCATGCGTTAGTCGATCCTGGGACATTCGACCCGCGGCTTTTGGCCCTAGCGCTTTCGTATTATCGGCGCGGGCAGAGTGTTCTTTAGGCTATTCCTGCAGGACGAGGATGCCGGAGCGCATGTCGAAGCGCGACAGCCGGCTCAAGAACGTCATCCCGAGCAGCGAGGTCTTGAGCCGCCCGCGCTCGGCCACGGCGGCCGGAACATTGCGCACGGTGATGTCGCCGATGGACACACGGTCGAGCGTCACGGGAGCGACGCGGGCGACGCCGTTGGCCGTGGTGACGGCCTGCGTGAAATCGCTGTTGTTGAGAGAGAGACCGGCGCGCTGGGCGTCCTCGTAGGTCAGGGCAATCATGGTGGCGCCCGTGTCGACCATGACGTCGATCGAGCGGCCGTTGACCTCGGCCTCCGCATTGAAGTGGCCGTTACGCCCAGCCTTCAGTTCGACGATAGAGCTCGAGGCTTGCTGCTGTGGCGTCGGCGATTCCGATTGTGCAGCGGTGCGGGCGTCAATGTCGCTCGGCGTCGGGAGGCCCAAGAGCTGCTCGGCCCCCGTCTTGAGCGTCTCGAAGTGGCTGAAGGCCGCGGCGCCGATGAGCGCGACGACAGCCCAGCTCGCCGCCTCACGTAAAAGCTGCCGATTGCCTGAGGTGAGCGCCATGATCGGGGATGAGCCAGCCGGGTGAGCTTGCGCAGAGTGGGTCCGTGCTTGCCCGAGCGGGGCCATCAGCCCCGGAGCGTTAGGAAGTCTTTCGAAAATTCATACGAACGCAAACGAGTTAAGAAACTCATACCAAGCAAGTTCTCGTTAACGCTGCCGGGGCGCGCGACCAGGGCATCCACATTGTGGATCACGAGCGGTCCGATGGCGATGGAACGCAGACGCACCGGCGCCGCATAGGTGAGGCCGTTCGCGGTCTGCACGGGCACGGTGTACGACAGATCGTGCGTATCGACGCCGGCGCGAGATGCGTCCGCCGGCTTGAGGACCACGGTCGAGGCGCCGGTATCGACGAGCAGCAGCATCGCCTGGCCGTTGATCGACGCGCGAACCGAGAAGTGCCCGTCGAACCGCTTGCGTACGCGCACGGCGCGCTCGCTCTTGTCCTCCGTCTCGACCACCATCGTCTGCCCGGCGGGCAGAAGCTCGCCCGCGACGCGGTAGGCGACGGCCGACAGCTCCTGCCGGTAGGTGTAGCTCGTGACGAGGAACAGCCCGAACGCGGCCCAGGTCATGAGATAGCGGATCGCGCGCAGGGGCCGGCTGCGCTCGTCGGCGAGGATGAGCAGCAGGTAGACCGCGATGAGCAGCACGCCGGCGGCAAGGACCGCGATCTCGGTATTGTCCATGGTGGACAAGACCTGCACATCACCGCGCAGGAGGAACAGCACGCCCGCGATCACGAGAAAGGCCAGGAGCAGCCACGCCATCATTGGCTCACCCTTCGACCACCGGCATCTTGCGCGCGGGCAGCGCTTCCATGATGCGGCGCCGCTCCGTGCTCGTCATCGCCGACCAGCGGGCGATCTCCTCGATTGTGCGACGGCAGCCGAGGCACAGACCCGTTGCGCAATCGATCTCGCACACGTCGACGCAAGGGCTCTCCATTAAGGCTCAAGCTCGCTGTCCCGCGCCGGCATTCCGGCTCGCATCATGCGCCGAATATGTAGCGTCGGGGCTGTGGCGGCACAATGTCTGGGGTCGGCTCAGTTGAGGCTGGCAGCGTCCTCGCCTGTAGCGTCCGGCGTCTTCGGGCGCAGGCGCGCCGGCCGCGGAGGCCGCGGCGACACCTGCCGGAGCCGGTGGGTCTCCTGCCCCAGCGGCTGCAGCGGAACCATGGCTCGCAATACGCGATAGCCCGGCAGAGTCACGGTCGCCTCGGTGCCCTTGCGCAGCTCGGAGCGCAACTCGAGGCTCCCGCCGTGCAGCTCGATCAGGTTCTGCACGATGGCGAGGCCCAAGCCGGCGCCACCCTCGGCGGTCTGATGCGCGAGCGCGCCCTGGCCAAACGCCTGCAGTACCTTGGGGATCTCGTCCTCGGGGATGCCGGGGCCGGTGTCGCGCACGCTCAGGAACTGGCCGCCGTCCTCGGTCGAGCCGACGACGAGGGTGATGCGGCCGCCGCGGGGCGTGAACTTCAGCGCGTTCGACATGAGGTTGAGGCAGATCTGGCGCATGGCACGCTGATCGGCCCAGACCACGGGAAGGCCCGGCTCGAATATCTCCCCCACCTGCAGGCCTTTGCCGTCGGCGCGGAGCTTCAGAAGCTTGTGGCACTCGGATGCGACATCGGCGAGCCGCACCGGCTCCTCGTGCAGCTCGTAGCGGCCGGCCTCGATGCGGGTGAGGTCGAGAATCTCGTTGATGAGATGCAGGAGGTGGCGGCCGCTGTCGAGGATGTTGCCCGCGTAGTCGCGGTAGGTCGGATTTTCGATCGGGCCGAACAGCTCGGTCTTCATCACCTCGGAGAAGCCGAGGATGGCGTTGAGCGGCGTGCGCAGCTCGTG
>CAXMLT010000041.1:0-4393 GCA_964194245.1 uncultured Hyphomicrobium sp. | reverse complement strand
AGCTTTCGGGCGGCGAGCAGCAGCGCGTTGCCATTGCGCGCGCGCTGAGCCGGTCGCCGAAGCTCATTCTCGCGGATGAGCCGACCGGTAACCTCGACGGCAAGACCGGTCGCCAGATCATCGATCTGTTGTTCGGGCTACAGCGGCGCCGGCAGGCGACACTCGTGCTCGTGACGCACGATGCGGCACTCGCGGGCGCCTGCGAGCGCACGATCCGCATGGCGGACGGCCGCATCGAGCGCGCGGCGGAGCTTGTCGCATGACTGCAGCCGAGACGGTCGCCTCCGCCCCGCAGCGTCGCGACTGGCGCCTGCCGGTGGTGCTGTCGATTGCGCTGCGCGAGCTGCGCAGCGGCTTTGCAGGCTTTCGCATCTTCATCGCCTGCGTGGCGCTCGGCGTCACCGTGATCACCGGCGTCGGCGCCGTGTCGGACGCGCTCCGAGCGGGTTTCGAGCGCCAGGGCGAGGCCATCCTCGGCGGCGACATGACGGTGTCGCGCATGCACGTGCGCGCGGTGGGGAGCGAACGCGCGTCGCTCGAGAAGCTCGGGCGGCTCTCGGAGACGGCCACGCTGCGCACGATGGTGCGCAACCTCGACGGCTCCGACCAGGCGCTTGCCGAATTGAAAGGCGTCGATGCCGCCTATCCGCTCGCCGGCAAGGTGGCGCTCGCAGATGGAGGCTCGCTGCAGGAAGCGCTCGAGCGCGGCGCCGTTGTCGATCCCTCATTGCTGCAGCGGCTGGGGCTGAAGGTCGGCGACACGGTCAGGCTCGGCACCGAGCAGGTGCCGGTCGCAGCCGTACTGAAATCGGAGCCCGATGCGCTGTCCGACCGCCTCACCTACGGGCCGCGCATCTTCGTTTCGCAGGCGGTGCTCGACAAGACCGGCATCATCAAGCCCGGCACGCTGGTGCGCTGGCGCTATGCCGTGAAGCTCGCCGATCGCAAACAGGCGAGTGAGCAGGAGATCAAGGACCTGCGCGCCCGCGTGACGTCGGAGCTGCCCGAGGCCGGCTTCACCATCACCGACCGGCGCGATCCCTCGCCCCAGGTGACCCGCACGCTCGACCGGCTGCGGCAGTTCCTGACGCTCATCGGCTTGACTGCACTGCTCGTGGGCGGCGTCGGCGTCGCCAACGCGGTCGCGACCTTCATCGACAAGCGGCGCAAGGTCATCGCCACCATGAAGAGCGTCGGCGCGACCAGCCGCACAGTGCTCGCGATATTTCTCGCGCAGGTGACCATCGTCGCCGTTATCGGCATTGTCATCGGGCTCGTTCTGGGTACGGTGCTGCCGCTCGCGCTCGGCGCTCTCTATGGCGACCTGGTGCCGATCCAGGCCGAGATCACGGTGTCGCCGCTGAGCATCCTCTCGGCTGCGATCTACGGGCTTGCCGTCTCGCTGCTGTTCACGCTATGGCCGCTCGGGCGCGTGGAACGCGTCAGCGCCAGCGTGCTATTCCGCGACGAGGTGGCGCCCGAGCGCGTGTGGCCGAGCGCGTGGATCGTCGGCGCGACGCTGCTCACCGCCGCAGTGCTCGTCGGCTTTGCCGTGCTGACCTCGGATTCAAAGCGCATCGCCCTTTATTTCTGCGGGGCGCTGGCCGTGATCTTCGTCGTGTTCTGGCTGCTGGGGACCGCGGTGACTGCGCTAGCACGCCGCGCTCCGCGGTCGCGCATACCGGAGCTGGCGCTGGCGGTCGGCAACCTCGGCGCGCCGGGCGGACTCACTCGCTCGGTCGTGTTGTCGCTCGGCGCGGGGCTCTCGCTGCTCGTCGCGGTGGCGCTCGCGAACGCATCCCTCGTCAGCGAGCTGCAGGAGCGCTTGCCGACCCGCTCGCCCGACTACTTCGTGCTCGACGTGACCAAGGACGACTTCCCCGCCATCACCGACCTCGTGCAGCGCGACATCCCTGCGGCGGTGCTGGAGGAGGCGCCGATGCTGCGCGGGCGCATCGTGCGTTTCAACAATACGCCCGTCGAGGACATCAACGCGCCGCCTGAGGCGCAATGGGTGCTTAACGGCGACCGCGGGCTATCGTATGCGGAGACGGTGCCGAAGGGCTCCAAGGTGGTGGCGGGCGAGTGGTGGCCCGCGGACTATTCGGGCGAGCCGCTCGTCTCCTTCGAGACCGAACTTGCGGGCAAGCTCGGCTTGAAGCTCGGCGACACGGTGACCGTCAACGTGCTCGGCCGCAACGTGACGGCGCGCATCGCCAATCTGCGCGAGGTGAAGTGGGAAAGCCTCGCCATCAACTTCGTGATGGTGTTCTCGCCCAACACGCTGAAGGGCACGCCGCACAACCTGCTGGTAACGATCTCGCTACCGGATGCCACGCCGCCGGCGACGGAGGCGCAGGTGATCCGCACGCTGGGGCGCGACCACCCGTCGGTGACCGCGATCCGGGTGCGCGATGTGCTCGACGCCTTCAGCTCGGTGTTCGCCAAGGTGATGATCGCCGTCCGCGTCGCCGGCAGCGTGACGCTGCTCGCCGGAGCGCTCGTGCTCGCCGGCGCGCTGGCGACCGCGCAGCGCCGCCGCATCCTGGAAGCCGTCATCCTGAAGACGCTCGGCGCCACCCGGCGGCGAATCCTCGTCTCGCACGCGTTCGAGTACCTGCTGCTCGCGGGCGCGACCGCGGTCTTTGCGGTGGTTCTCGGCACGGCGGCCGCCTGGCTGGCGGTGACGCAGGTCATGAGCATCGGCTTCACGTTTTCGCTCTCGGCCGTCGCTATGGCGATCACGCTGGCCATAGCGCTCGTGCTCGCTTTCGGCGGGGTGGGCACCTGGGGCGTGTTGCGGGCGCCGGCCGTGCCTTACCTGCGGTCGGAGTGAGAAGGCGCTGAAAAACAGGCCTTTTCAGCCGCCTAACGGAATTTAAGCATTCGAATATCACTATCCCGGAGCCGTCCCCATGCCTTGAAAGCATCATGGGCACGGCGCATATTTCGTCTGTGATTTTGGCGATCTTCGCCACAGATTTGGGACAGCCAAGGAAGGACTCAATGGCTCAGCTCGACAACAGGTATGCGCAATCCCCGATTGGCGCCCGCGCGGGCGTCGCGGTGGACGAGGGCCTGCGCTCCTACATGCTCGGCGTCTACAACTACATGGCGGCCGGCGTGGCTCTGACGGGCGTCGCGGCCTATCTCACATTCATGTTCGCGGTGCAGAACGGCGCCCTGACGCCGTTCGGCCAGGCGATCTACACCTCGCCACTGCGCTGGGTCGTCATGCTCGCCCCGCTCGGCTTCGTGCTCTACCTCGGCTTCCGCCTGCAGCAGATGAGCGTCGGCGCCGCGCAGATCGCTTTCTGGGCCTTCGCGGCCGTCATGGGCGTCTCGCTGTCGTCGATCTTCCTGGTCTTCACCGGCCAGTCGATTACGCAGATCTTCTTCGTTACCGCGGCGACCTTCGGCGCGCTCTCGCTGTGGGGCTACACCACGAAGCGCGACATCTCCGGCTGGGGCTCCTTCCTGTTCATGGGCCTCGTCGGCATCATCCTCGCCTCGCTGGTCAATCTCTTCCTGCAGTCGAGCGGCATGCAGTTCGCCATCTCCGTGATCGGCGTGCTGGTGTTTGCGGGCCTCACAGCCTACGACACGCAGCGGATCAAGGACGGCTACCTGATGGTGCGCGGCGATGCGGCCATGATGGCCAAGAGCGCGATCATGGGTGCGCTGAGCCTCTACCTCGACTTCATCAACATGTTCATCATGCTGCTGAACCTCTTCGGCAACCGCAACTAAGCGAGCCGCAGTCGAGACGCGAATACGTGAAGAGCCCCGGCTTCCGGGGCTCTTTGCTTTTTGCGGGGTGCTTTGGTGGCGGCGCTACCCGCTGACGAGACGAGCGCGGTCTTCCAGCACGTACAGCACACGGCGCAGGTCGTGCCCGCGCTTCAGGACCAGCCCCGCCGGCGCGACGACCGAGTAGGCGCCCTGCTTGCGCGCGAGCCTCGGCGTCTTCTCGATGCGGAACAGCGGGCATTCGCTGGCTCGGCGGAAGACCGAGAACACGGCCGTGTCGCGCCCGATGTCGATCGCGTAGTCGCGCCACTCGCCCGCGGCGACCTTGCGGCCGTAGACGGCGAGGATCGCGCTGAGCTCCTGGCGGTTGAAGGTGGTGAATCGCTGGGGGTCCGGTGTTGGGCTTGCGTGCGGCAGGGTGCCGCGAAAGCCGCCCGCTTGGCGCGGGCTGAATATTATTGGTTCGGTTTCGCTCAATGGCGCCTCCCGGTCGTAACACAAATATGATCGCCCCGCTCGCGTCCGATTTCAAGGCCCTGCTGCGCGCGACCGGCGCCGTATCTTGAGGCAGTTGCGCCCATTCGCGGCACGCGCGGCACGGAAAATCCCTGAATAGGTCAAATTGCTGTCTCTTATACACATC
>CAXMLT010000040.1:0-2985 GCA_964194245.1 uncultured Hyphomicrobium sp. | reverse complement strand
GTCGTTAGATGATGTCGATCTCGGCCGGCAGATACGAGGTGACCTCGAGGCCGACTTCCTGCTCACGAACTGCGGGCTTGGTCCAAACCTTCATAACGTTCCTCCTAATTCGGCAAGTTGCCTTCCACTACAGATGGCCCCGCCGAGGGTCCACCCACTGAAGCGGACACTTTCTTTTGGTGAAGTGCCACCCCAGTCTGCGGATCGGGACGAGATAGTCAAGTCCGGACCGCGGTGGCCGTTATAGACCACACCTCCGCTTCGAGCGGAAGTCAAAACTGGCTCACAAACTCGTGTGTTGGCGCGCGTTGTAGCGCTTGCCGACTTGCCTAATGAGCGTCGCCGCGAGTGCCCTTGCGCGACGCAATTTTGCCACCTGCACTGCAGATGATCCGAACACTGAGTACTGTGCGGTGCAGCGTCGCCGCGCGAGTGCCTGGCGAGTGCCGGTCGTGATGGATTGGCACGATGGGATGAAGGGCGTGCACGTGCCGCGGCGTTGCGCGGTCTCCCACGAGGTGAAGGAACGTCCCTCGGCGCGTTAGCCAAAACCTCGCGAAGAGGGAAAGTGCTTCTCGGACGCAGCGGTTTGACAGAATTCGGTTCTTATTTCCTTCAAGAGGATGTGCAGCAATAGAATATTGTACTTCGGTATCCTATAAAACCCGGCAGGGCGGCATGTGCAATCCTTAGCGTTCGCCGCCCGCTCCCCATGGTCGGTGAAGCGCAAGCTTAACGCGCGGCGAAAGGTCAGCACTTGCGGTACTTCCCCATATTCGTCGATCTCGACGGTCGCGAGGTCCTCATCGTCGGCGGCGGCGAGAAGGCGCTGCAGAAGCTGCGCCTCCTTGCCAAGTCGACGGCGCGCATCCGCATGGTTGCCGCAGAGTTCGACGAGGGCATCGTCGTGCTGGCGGGCGAGCGGTCGGTAACGCTAACGCGCCGGAGCTTTACTGCCAACGACCTTGCGGGCGTCGTGATCGCATTTGCCGCCGACGACGACGCGGCCACCAACTCTGACGTCGGGCGCGCTGCGAAAGCGCTGGGCATTCCTCACAACGTGGTCGACGGCCCGGCCGAGAGCAGCTTTATCATGCCGGCGATCGTCGACCGCGATCCCGTCGTGGTCGCCATCGGCACCGAGGGTACTGCGCCCGTTCTCGCCCGCGAGATCAAAGCCAAGATCGAAGCCTGGTTGCCGGCGAACTTCGGCCGCGTGGCCGAGGGCGCCATGGCGCTGCGGCGCCGGGTGCAGGAGACCCTCGCCGATGCAACCGCGCGGCGGCGCCTGTGGGAGACGCTACTCTCTGGGGTATGGCGCACGTCCGTATTGAGCGGCGAAGCCGCCGCTGCTGAGCGCGAGTTCGAGCGCCAGCTCGAGGCGGCCCGCTCCGGGAGCAGCCCCGCGGGCAGCGTCACCCTCATCGGCTGCGGTCCGGGCGATCCCGATCTGTTGACGCTCAAAGCGCAGCAGCGGCTGCAGGAGGCCGACGTTCTCGTCGTCGACCGTCTCGTCAATCCCGTCATCCTCGAATACGCACGGCGCGACGCTCAACGCATCGACGTCGGCAAGGAGCCTGAAGGCCCGTCCGCCTCCCAGGAAGACATCAATCGCATTCTCGTGCGCGAGGCGCTTAAAGGTCAGCGCGTGGCGCGCCTCAAGGGCGGCGACGCCTTCGTGTTCGGCCGTGCGGCGGAGGAGATGGCGGCGGTGCGTGCGGCCGGCATCCCCGTCGAGGTGGTGCCCGGCATCACGGCGGCGCACGCGTGCGCCGCCGGCATCGGGCTGCCGCTGACGCTACGCCAGAAGGTGCGCCAGTTCGCCGTCGTCACGGGTGCTTCCGCCGATGGCGCCTTCGACCTCGACTGGAACGCGCTGGCGAAGCCCGGGCAGGCTTTCGCGATCTACATGGGCGTGCGCAGCGCAAGTCATTTTCGCGACGAGCTGATCGCCGCCGGAGCCGGCCCTGAGACGGCGGTGGTGATCGTCGAGAACGGAACGCTTGCGGCTGAGCGGGTGATCGCGACCGAGCTCGGTCACCTTGGCCGCGCCGTGGAAGATTTGAGCGTCAAGGGCCCCGCCATCATCTTCGTCGGGCTCGATTGGGCAGCGGCCGGGCTTTCGCCGCCCGAGAAGCTCGAGCGCTATGCGCCGGCCGCTCCCGGAGCGACCAAGGAATTCGAGAGGCGCCTCGCGCCGTAGGGCTAAGGTGATGCCGGGAGTGCTAGACTTTCCGGCATTGAAGGGGACTTGAGACGATGAGGAGACGTTTGTGACCGCCGCACCGTTGCTTCCGCGGAACGCACCGTTCTCGCCGGAGGACATCGACATGCTGAATACCGTCGTCTCGCGCACGACCGCACAGCAGCGCGCGTGGCTCGCGGGCTTCTTTGCCGGCTACGAGGCCGCCCAAGGCGGACAGCAATTGCCGCAGGCCGCCGCTCCGCCCAAGGCGCGGCAGCCCTTGACGGTAATCTACGGCAGCGAGAGCGGCAACGCGGAAGCGCTGGCGCTGAAGGTCAAGAAGCTGACGCAGAAGCACGGGCTTGACGCGCGCATCTACGACATGGCGGACGCCGATATGAGCGTCCTCGCCAAAGCGAAGAACCTGATGGTGTTCGTCTCCACCTGGGGCGAGGGCGATCCGCCGGGCCGTGCCGTCGACTTCTATACCGCCCTCATGAGCGATGCCGCGCCGCGTCTCGACAAGTCGCTGCGCTTTGCGGTGCTGGCGCTGGGTGACACGGCGTACGCGCAGTTCTGCGCCGTCGGCCGGGCGATCGACGCGCGGCTCGAGGCCCTCGGCGCCACGCGTGCCGCCGACCGCATCGACCTCGACCTCGACTTCGCCAAGAAGGCGGCTGAATGGACCGAGGGCGCACTGACTAAGCTCGCTCCGGCCGAAGCCGGCGTCTCGGCGACGGTAGTGCACGTCGACTTCAAGGGCGGTGCGCAACCCTATGACTGTCTCTTATACACATCTC
>CAXMLT010000039.1:0-3457 GCA_964194245.1 uncultured Hyphomicrobium sp. | reverse complement strand
CTGTCGGCGACGGTGGCGGACGCGCGCTTTGCCAAGCCGCTCGACGAGGACCTCATTCGCCGGCTCGCGCTCAATCACGAGGTGCTGGTGACGGTGGAGGAGGGATCGATTGGCGGCTTCGGCAGCCACGTGCTGCAGTTCCTCGCCGAGAGCGGATTGCTCGACCGCGGCCTCAAGGTCCGCACCATGGTGCTGCCGGATACGTTCATCGCGCAGGACAAGCCCGAGCGCATGTACGAGCTCGCGGGCCTGTCGGCCGACGGCATCGTCGCGACCATTCTCTCGGTCCTCGGCGTCAATCAGCAGTCCGTGCGCCGTGTCGGCGAACTCGGTCTCCACTGAAGTTGTTTGCCGAATCGATCAGAGAGTCGAAGGCGAGCGGGTGCGGCTCCGCCACATCCGCCAGGGCTCCAGGCACTGCCAGATGACAAGGCTCGGCACGCCCGTGATGATTTCTCTGGCCCGTTTCAGCAAGGAAACACCAAGGGCCAGCTGAGGTGGCAGGCCGAACAGAGCGCCGGCAACGATGTACCCACCCTCCTGCACCCCCGCTGCCCCAGGTACGATGAACGCGGCGGTGCGAAGGGCGTAGACGATGCTCTCGATGGCGAGAGCATCGGCGAGGCCAACGGGATGGTTCATGAACCACAGTGCGACCCACGTCTCGAGCGCCCCAACAAGCCATGCCGCAAAGTGGAGCGCGATGCCGGCGACGACGCGGGCCCGATGGCGGTAAATCGCTTCTATCGCCATGTGTATGCCCACTGACTCGGAGGCGCTACCCCACGCGCGAGTCCAGCCCAGCCGGTCGGGCAACGTTTCGAGGAAGCGAAAGAGACCCTTGTGCTGCGCGAGCATGAAGCCCGCGATACCCAGAGCACAGATCGCCAGCCCGGCAGCGAGCCACCAGCCCGTCGCTTCGTCTGGACGCGCGGCGAGCAGCAGAGCGACGCCGAGCAGCGTAAAGAGGAGCTGGCTTGCCAGCTCCATCGTTAGATCGACGACCGTCGTGGCTACAGCCAACCCCGTGGGCACGCCGTGGAGAGTGAGCTCGCGCGCCGCGACGGCCTCGCCCAACGCCGGCACCACGCCCAGCAGATTGCCCGCGCTGTCGCGCAGCCAGCGCACCCACAACAACAGCCGTAAGGTTTTGGGGGCGCCAGAGACGAATAGCGCGCCCCAGGCCAGCGCGCATAGGAACAGCGAAGCGAAATAGACTGCGGAGATCGCCAAGATGCCCCGCCATCCGGCGCTGAGGAATGCCTCACCGATCTGCTCGAGACCGAAATGAAGAACGAGCCACGTGCCGAAAGCGACGCCGACCAGGGCTGCGAAGGTCAATCCGATTCGCACGTCTCTCGCCCACCGATCTTGTCCGCGCGCGGGACTGTCCCCGCCTTGTCGCTCTCGGCCGACATCAACTTGCGATAGGCCTTGATGCTGAACGCCTCGTTTCCCCAATATACTTTGTTACCGAAGAGTCCTGCTGCCCAGGCAAAAAAGCAAACGCAATCACGCAGCGGAACAAGCCACGGCTCATAGGGCCCCGCGATACGAAAGCTGCGGCGCACCTGAAAGTGCACAAGGATGCGTAGGATGATCTCGGCGCCGATGATGCCGAGCCCCACGATGCTCGCCCACGGCAGCAGCAGCAAGGCCAGCAATGGCAAAGGGCAGGTCACGACCGACATGAACTGGTCGAGCGGACGGCAGGCGCGCTCCGAACGCTGCCAGCGGACCTCGTGGCGAAACATCTCTGCAAAGCTGCGATCGGCGACGACGGTATCGCACGCATAGGGTGAGAGAACGACCCGCCATCCCCTATGGCCGATGAGGCGCCCCATCGAGAAGTCCTCGGCCAGACACTGTGCCAGGTGCTCGAAGCCTCCGATGGCCTGAAGCGGCTGGCGCCGTACGGCACTCAACGCCCCAAACACGAAATCGATGCCGCGCAGATCTACGTCGACCACGACGGAAGGCACGAACCAATCGTTGATGTAGAGCGCACCAAATCGCGCCACATCCCCGCCGATGGCCCAGCCTTTGTAGATCGAGGCTACCGCACCGACGGCGGGCTCCACGAACGGAGCGGCCATGCTGGCGAGGCAATTGCCGTCGACGCGGACATCGCTGTCGGAGAGTACGATGATGTCGTAGCGCGCGCTTCGATAGATGTTGGCGAGATTGGCGGCCTTGCGGTTGGGACCGGCGAGCGTACCGTCGACGACGAGCCGCAGGTCTTGATGGGGCAACTCCCGCATCAAGCGGCGCACGACCTCCACGGCCGGATCGTCCTCACTGTGCGCGCCAAAAATGACCTCGTAGGTGGGCCAGTCTTGCTCGCAGAACGAACGCAGGCATTCATAAAGGCCTGGGCTTGTTCCACACACCGGCTTGAGGACAGAGACGGGCGGATGCCAATCGAGAACTCTTGTCGGCCGCTCTCGGAACCGGCCAAGCGAGCGCAGCACCAGCGCAAGGTAGGCGAGCGCCGCCGCCCCCAAGAGGACCCCGACGATCTGAGCTGGGGAGAGAACCAAGAGCGGCATGGGTTTCCGTGTGGCGAGCACCTTCAGGAAGGTGCCACCCCTTGGACAGCGCTACGGAAAGGCACGGGGCGCAGACTTAGCACCTCCATCTTCGCCTTTACCACCGGGCTTACGAGCGCGGCAAACTCCTCGATCATTTGGTAATCGCTGGGAAGGTTATCGATACCGTGCCAGCGCCGCGTTGCAGGATGGCAGTAGACCTCGGTCACGCCATCGGGAACATGGTCGAGGTAGGCGAGCAGGCGGCCTTCGACCATTGCGCCGCTGTCATTGACACCAAAAACTTGGTCGTTGAGAGGCAGGCCGGCCGCCGCTAGCTTGCGGCGCATCGATCGCGTTAGGGCGAAATAGAACAGCCAGGTGGCGAACCGCTTAAGCGGGCGATCGCCGATTGCCGCGTAGGATTGGCGAAACAGTTCTACGGGAACGCGGACAGGCGGAAGTCCATGAGCGGGGGCGAGCTGGGCAATGGCATCCACCACGACCGGGTGCATGTGGAAATGCTGGTGGCCGTTGACATGGTCGAGCTTGAGACCCGTTTCCCGGAAGCGCGCGAACTGCGCTCCGATCTCATCGGCGGCCTGGCGGCGCAGCTCTGGGGAGAAAAAGAGCTCGATGCCGAACCGCGCAGCGCTATTTGAGAAGCGTCCATCGGGTCCTAAAAGGTCCGGCACCCGATCCGGAGCAAGGACAGGACGACCATCGACGAGCGTCAGGTGTAGTCCGACTCCAAGAGAGGGCAGAAGGCGCGCACGCTTCACCGCGTCCTCCCACGCGGGCGCCCCGACCATGAGGCTAGCCGCAGACAGGACGCCGCGGCGGTGTCCTTCCTCCACGGCCTCGTTGACAGGCACCGATAACCCGTAATCGTCAGCCGTCACCGTAATGGACTTCAATACCACCTCCCG
>CAXMLT010000038.1:0-3366 GCA_964194245.1 uncultured Hyphomicrobium sp. | reverse complement strand
GATGTGTATAAGAGACAGGGCTCATTGTTATCGCCTCGTAGGTCGCCGCGTCCGCGCCCTCCAGCAGCAGCATCGCGTGCGAGACCCAGGAGATGAGCCTGCGCGCGGCAACCACCGGCTCGGCCGCAACGCCCTTGCTGCCGCCAAAGCGGATCGCCCATTCGGACGCGAGCAGACGAGCGCCCCGGCGCGCTTCGTCGTCGTCAGTCGCGGCAGCAAGGTTGCGCAGCCAGCCGAAGCTGTGCAACTCGCGCTCCCAGGCGGCGGTCGGCGGGGCGATGTCGAACGGCGAGCGACCGTGCAGAAACGCGATGCTTCCGGCGAGCCCGAATTGCCCGTGCTCGATCTCGCGCCAGAAGCTCGGATCGGCCGTGCGCAGATCCTGCGGCACAATCAGCAGCCGGTCCACGGGGTGTGGTGCCGCCGACCAGGCCGGGAGCCAGGTCGCGAGCGTCTGCGCGATGGCCGACCGCTGCGAGCGCTCGGCCGAAAGCGCTGCGATCTTCAAGCGGTCCCTGAAGGTCATTTCCGCCATGGGCCAGCCTCCGCGGTGAGGCTCGCACGCGCCATGTGCAATGGGTGGCACCAGTCAGGCATATCGTTCGGACTACCCTCATGCGCCGCGCAAAACAAGGAGAGCAGCGCGAGGAGCTGTGCGCAGGTTGCCCGGGCGTCACAATCACGCGCGGCGGATGAGGCGCGCGGCGTAGAATCCGTCCAGCCCGGATAGCTCTTTTTGCGTGTGTGGCATATGGAACGGCAGGGTGCGCAAATCCCCGTCCGCGGTGAGCCAGTCGGTGGGAATCCCGCATTCGCCCACCGCAATGGGGACGCGAGCAAACTCCGGCGCGCGTGAGAGAAGGCGCGCAATCTGCGCGGGTCCTTCCTCCGGCTCCAGCGAGCACGTGCAGTAGACGAGCATGCCTCCCGGTTTCACGAGATGCGCGGCGTTGTCAAGGAGGCGCGACTGCAGCGCGGCAAGCGCGGCGACGTCCTCGGGCCGCTTCAGGAGCAGAATGTCGGGGTGGCGGCGGATGGTGCCGGTCGACGTGCAGGGGGCGTCGAGCAGCACCGCATCGAACAGCTTGCCAGGAGCCCAGGTCGCGACGTCGGCTTCGACGAGGTCGGCCTGAAGCTGCAGCCGCTCGAGGTTTGCTCGCAAGCGGGCGAGCCGGCCGGCCGATTGCTCGACCGCCGTCACGTGAGCGCCCGCCGCGGCGAGCTCGGCCGTCTTGCCGCCGGGCGCCGCGCACAGATCAGCAACACTGCGACCCGAGACGTCGCCAAGCAAGCGGGCTGGGAGCGCAGCGGCGGCGTCCTGCACCCACCATGCACCCTCCGCATAGCCGGCGAGGTCCTCGATGCGTCCGCCGGCGGCGAGCCGCACCGATCCCGTCGGTAGCGCCGTCCCGCCCAACCGCTCGGCCCATAGCTCCAGGTCGCGTTTCACGCTGATGTCGAGGGGCGCCTCGCAGAGCGACGCGAGCGCGATGCGGCGCGCCTCGGCCTCGCCGTAGGCCTCGCTCCAGCGGTCAAACAGCCAAGCCGGGATATTCTGGCGTGCCGCGTCCCGATCCGTCAGCGCAGCGGTGCCTTCACGTGAAACGCGCCGCAGCACCGCATTGACGAGCCGGTCATATCGCTTTGCCCGCGGGTCGAGCCGCGCTTGGTCCACGGCGAGGCCGACAGCGGCGTGCGGCGGCGTTTCGAGAAACAGAAGCTGCGCCGCACCGGCCAGCAGGATCGGCCAGAGTTTGCCCGAGGGTTCCGGCGGCGGCTTCTCGAGGTGGCCCGTCAGCAGCGCCTTCAGTTCGCCGGCATGGCGCAGCACGGTTCCGGCGATGAGGCGAGCGAGAGCGCGGTCGCGCGGGGCCAACGCGTCGGAGGCGAATTCCTTGGCGAGCGCATCATCGAGCGAGTGCCGCTTGTGCATGACGGCGGCGATGAGCCGTACGGCGGCTTCACGTGCAGCAAGCCCAGCCGGAGCCGGCGGCGTGGCCGTCTCGCGCTTTGGATGCCCGCCCTTCGTCTTCGGTCCCGCCCCGGCCGCCACGCGCTAGCCCCACGGCCCGCGCGTGCGCGGGCTATCCCAGGGACCGGCGTTGGCCGATGGAGGGGGCGCCACCGCGGCTCTCGGCCGGTCGGTCTCACCACTCTCCCGCGCCATCTCTTCCAGAGCGGCTATGCGGTTCTCGGTGTTGGGGTGCGTCGAGAACCAGTTGTCGAACCCCTGGCCGCTGAGCGGATTGATGATGAACATCGGCGCGGTCGCGGGCACTGCTTCTGCCGTCTCATTCGGAATCTGATGGGCGTAGTTGTCGATCTTGGCGAGCGCGGAGGCCAGCCATAGCGGGCGCCCCGAGATGATGGCGCCACCGCGGTCGGCGGCATATTCACGCGAGCGGCTGATCGCCATCTGCACCAGCATCGCGGCGATTGGCGCGACGAGGATCGCGAGCAGCCCGCCGATCATGCCGACGCCGCTGCGATCGTCGCGGTTGCCACCGAACAGGAAGCCGAACTGCATGTACTGCGCGAGCATGGAGATGGCCCCGCCGATGCTGGCAGCCACCGTCATCGTCAGCGTGTCGTGGTTCTTCACGTGCGTGAGCTCGTGCGCGATGACGCCGGTCAGCTCCTCGCGGCTCAGTGCCTGCAGCAAGCCGGTCGAGGCGCACACCGCGGCGTGCGACGGGCTGCGGCCCGTGGCGAACGCATTCGGCTGCGGGCTCTCCATGACGAAGACCCGCGGCATCGGCAGGCCGGCGCGCTGCGCCAGCTCGCGCACGATGCCGTAGTACTCGGGCGCCGAGCGCTCGTCGACCTCCCGCGCGCCGTACATGCGCAACACCATCTTGTCGGAGTTCCACAGGCTGAACAGATTCATGGCGAGCGCAAGGAAGAAGGCGATCACCATGCCGGTCTGGCCGCCCACGGCCCCTCCGAGCGCGACGAAAATCGCGGTCAGCAGGGCGAGCAGCATCGCGGTGCGCACGTAGTTCATCTGTCTCCTCCCACTCCTTGAAATCGGAGCCGTTTACGACATGCTATATGGATGAGGTTGACGACAAGCGCCAGAGCCCGCGGGACGCCCGGAATGCCTTCAGAGAACGAGAAACCAGCCCGGACGCCGGCCGCCGAGCGCGCGCTCAAGGAGGCCGAGGAGCGGCGCAAAGCGCGCGAGCGCGAAGAGAGCGGCGCACCACCCGAGGTCGGTGGCCGCAAGGGCCCGGATCCCGCGCGCTACGGCGACTGGGAGAAGGACGGCATCGTCTCGGATTTCCGATCGCCTCGCACGATGCCGGGTGACGCGCGCCCAGTGCCCCCGTAAGATTAACCCACCCGCCCTCGCCGGCAAGTAGCGGC
>CAXMLT010000037.1:0-3761 GCA_964194245.1 uncultured Hyphomicrobium sp. | reverse complement strand
TCGAAGATGATGTCCTCGGGCGGGAAGCCGACCTCTTCTGTCAGGAGCTTATAGGCGCGCTCGCAGATCGCGACCTTGCGATCGGCGGTGTCGGCCTGCCCCTGCTCGTCGAAGGCCATGACGACGACGGCAGCGCCGTAGCGCAACACCTTCTTGGCGTGCTCCAGAAAGGGCCGCTCGCCCTCCTTCATGCTGATCGAGTTGACGATCGCCTTGCCCTGCACGCACTTCAGGCCAGCTTCGATCACGCTCCACTTGGAGCTATCGATCATGAGCGGCACGCGCGCGATGTCGGGCTCGGACGCGATGAGATTGAGGAACGTGGTCATCGCCCGTTCGCTATCGAGCAGGCCTTCGTCCATGTTGACGTCGAAGATCTGCGCGCCGTTCTCCACCTGCGCGCGCGCGACGCTGAGCGCGGCGGCGTAGTCGTTCGCCTCGATGAGCTTGCGAAACTTCGCCGAGCCGGTGACATTCGTGCGCTCGCCGACGTTGATGAAGGTCTGTGCCGCGTTGCCCGTGGTCATTTTGAAACTTCGCCTTCCCCGCTTGTGGAATCCTCGCCTCTCCCTTTGGGGAGAGGCCGGCCCGCTTGCCGGCGCGTTGCCACAGATTTCTGCCGTCTCAGCGCGCCGGGTGAGGGGGCTTGCTGCCGGCCGAGCGCCAGATAGATTGCCTCGAGAACGCCAGTGAGGTTTTCCGACACGTCCGAGTTCCAAAACCTCAGCACGCGCACACCCTCCCGTTCCAGATATGCCGTTCTCTCACAGTCATATTGTGCTCGGTCGTCTAAGTGCTGCATTCCGTCGACCTCGATCGCCAGACCTGCATCCGCGCAATAGAAATCCAGGATGTAGGGCCCGTGCGGTACCTGTCGTTTGAACTTCCAGCCGTCCACTTGCCGTGCACGCAGCTTCCGCCAGAGCAGCTGTTCGGCGCGCGTTTCACGCTGCCTGAGCATGCGTGCAACGCCTGTGAGAGGCACTCGCATTTGAACCCCCTCACCCTAACCCTCTCCCCGAGGGGAGAGGGGGACTCGCATGTTGCACTCTTGCCGCGGTCAGCCTCTCCCCTTGGGGAGAGGCCGGCGCGCAGCGCCGGGTGAGGGGGCCGATGGTCATGTTCAATCATCAATCACCACACCCAACGCCTTCAGACGCGAATTGATCGACGCGAGATCCTCACGTAGATGCTCCGCGACCTGCGTCTTGAGAGCATTAGACAGTTCAATGAGGCGCCCGTGCTCTAAGGGCTTCCAGTTTGCTTCGAGGACGCAGCGGTTCGACCCAAAATGTATTCCCGTTATGGTGGACCCCTCTCGGATGGCGCGCTCCACTTCCTTTATGTCACGAAGCAACTCCTTTCGTTGCTCGATGAGGCCTTCCACCTTTTCGAGGTCAGAACTCTTCATCGCACGCTCACTCGTGCACGAAGGGCTCGAGCCCCGACAGCCGCATCCTCGGCGGGATCTCGGGGATCTGCCGCGGCTTATGCGCCTTCACATGCTCGGCGATGTGCGCGATGTGCTCCGGTGTCGAGCCGCAGCAGCCGCCGACCACGTTGACGATGCCATCCTTGGCCCACGGCTCCATCTGGCACGCCATGTCGTCGGGCGTCTCGTCGTATTCACCCATCGCATTCGGGAGCCCGGCGTTGGGATAGGCTGAGATGCGCGTGCCGGCGACGTGCGAAAGCTCGGCGAGATAAGGCCCCATGGGCTCGGCGCCGAGTGCGCAGTTGAGCCCGATCGAGAACGGCTTCAGGTGCCGCATCGAGTACCAGAACGCCTCCGGCGTCTGGCCGGAAAGCGTGCGTCCCGAAAGGTCGGTTATGGTGCCGGAGATCATGACGGGGAGCTCGACGCCCTTCTCCTCGAACACCTCGAGCGTCGCGAAGCCGGCGGCCTTGGCGTTGAGCGTGTCGAAGATGGTCTCGATCAGGATGATGTCGACACCGCCGTCGATGAGACCGCGGACCTGCTCCTTGTAGGCTTCGCGGAGCTCGTCGAAATCGACGTTGCGATAGCCTGGGTCGCTCACCTTGGGCGAGATCGACGCGGTGCGGTTGGTCGGCCCTACGGCGCCGGCGACGAAGCGCGGCTTGTCCGGCGTCTTCTTGGTCCATTTGTCGGCTGCCGCGCGCGCGATCTTCGCCGCCGCGACGTTCATCTCGTAGGCGAATTCCTCCATGCCGTAGTCGGCCATGGAAATGCGCTGCGCGTTGAACGTGTTGGTCTCGAGGATGTCGGAGCCGGCCTCCAGATATGCCTCGTGGATCTCGGCGATGATCTTCGGCTGCGTGAGCACGAGGAGATCGTTGTTCCCCTTGATGTCGCGTTGCCAGTCCTTGAAGCGCGCGCCGCGATAGCCGGCCTCGTCCAGCTTATGGCGCTGGATCATCGTCCCCATGGCGCCGTCGATGATGAGGATGCGCTTGTTGGCGGCGGCTTCGAGCGCCGCGTAACTCTCTTTTCTCTTCATGCCCGGGTCTCCGTCACACCACCGCGCGCGCCTGCGAGCGCTCCACGACTTCGCGCAATCCGAGCAAGTGGCAGATCGCGTACACGAGGTCGGCGCGGTTCAACGTATAGAAATGGAATTTCTTCACGCCTTCGTCGACGAGGTCCATAGCCTGCTCGGTGGCGACGGCGGCGGCGACGAGATGGCTCGTCGCGGGGTCGCTTTCAAGCCCGTCGAAGCGCCGCGCGAGCCACGAGGGCACGCAGGCGCCGGCCTTGGCCGCAAAGCTCGCCACCTGCTTGAAGTTGTGGATCGGCACGATGCCGGGCGTGATCGGCACCCAGATGCCGGCGGCGCGCGCGCGCTCGAAGAAGCGCAGGTAGTGCGTGTTGTCGAAGCCGAACTGCGTGATGATACGGTCGGCGCCGGCATCGACCTTGGCCTTGAGGTTGTCCATGTCGGCGGCAACCGTCGGGCTATCGGGATGCTTCTCGGGGTAACCGGCGGCGGAGATTTCGAAGCGCGCGATTTTCTTGAGGCCGGCGACGAGATCGGCCGCGTTGACGTAGCCGCCGGGATGCGGCTCGTACTTGACGTCGGGTCCACCCGCGGAATCGCCGCGAAGCGCAACGATGTGGCGGACGCCGATGTCCCAATAATCGCGCGCGACCGCGTCGACCTCCTCTTTCGTCGCCGCGACGCAGGTGAGATGGGCCGCGGGCTTCAAGTCGGTCTCGCGCAGGATGCGGGCGACGGTCGCGTGCGTGCGCTCGCGCGTGGTGCCGCCGGCGCCGTAGGTGACGGAGACAAACTCTGGACGCAGGGGGGCCAGACGCTCGATCGACGACCACAGCGCGGTCTCCATCTTCTCGCTCTTCGGGGGGAAGAACTCGAACGAGACGTCGATCTCGCCGGTGCCAAGCAGCCGGCTCTTGCGCTCGGGGCTGTTCGCCATCAGGGGGTCTCCTGCAGGGCATGCGCAGATGTCTTGCGCGTTATCGCAGCGGCTGTGGCCGGCTGCTCGGCGAGCCAAAGCGAGACGGTGAGCTTTTCCGAGCCACTTTGCTGCTCTGGAGCGAGGTCGCGCTGCTGGACCGGATTTAGGCCGGCATCCTTCATCCACTGCGCGACCTGCCCGGGGGCAAAGCCAAGCCGGTCGTGCGCGTGCTCCTCGCGCAAGAACTCCAGGTCATGGGGCGCGAAATCGACGATGAGCAGCTTGCCACCCGGCGCCAGCACACGCGCCGCCTCGCGGATCGCCAGCGCCGGCTGCGCAAGGAAGTGCAGCACCTGGTGCATCAC
>CAXMLT010000036.1:0-5766 GCA_964194245.1 uncultured Hyphomicrobium sp. | reverse complement strand
ATGTGTATAAGAGACAGGCATAGGGCGTCCGATTTCTCGCAATATCATCGACACCAGTTCTTCGAAGACGGGCTGCGCCATGCCCGAGCCAGCCCGTCCAAGGGGGCCCTCGCCCGCATCTACCTTTAAGCCAAGCTCTTCGGGTGAGGCGTACTGGCTGTACATGTGGATGAACTTATTGATTTCACCAAGTTCATGCATGGCATCACGGATGACGCCCTGAAGCTCCGTTCTTTTCCGAATCGCCCTATTTATGGGGGTTTCTGCCATACTGCCCTTGGTAGCGTGGGTTCACCACACGTGAACTACCATAGTTCGCGATTACCGTCACTCCTTAGGTTGATTTCTACGGAGACCGAGATTATGGTGAACAGTCCGCAAATCGCTGAGGACGCACCATGATCACACCTGCCGAACTTTCCGGGGCTTCGCGGCCCGGCACCGGAAAGTAAAAGGGCCCCGCACCTGAACCGTGCGAGGCCCCGTAGGACCGCAGATCCACCGGCTTCCAGCTAGAGAAGTCAGCGATACTGGCGGGTAGTCACCCCGGAAGAATCGCACTTCTGCGACCTGATTTCAATGGCTGGAAGCCCCTTGCATCGCGCAAAAAGAGGGCTCTTTCCATGCGCGCCAGCGACTTCCATCCATGCACCTTCGAAAAGGCCTGTCACATCCTCTGGGCGTGGCGGATCTTGAGATGGTCCCAGACCAAGATTGCGGTCGAACTCGATCTCAATGTCGGCTCTGTGAACCATGTTATCCACCGCCGCCGGTTCCCGACGGCGCATCCTGTTCCGATCCCGGAGCTTGCGGCGTAGTTGCCGTGGGGTTGTGTGCGACGCCGGCTCTCAACCCCACAGCCTTCACGGTCGTCTCGTCGAAAAGCAACTCAATCCCAGCGTCCATAACCGCGCGCCTTATCGCCTCTAGGTTGTTTTTGATGGGCGCGCGGTTGCCGCTTTCGAACTCCTTGATTGTGCTGAGCGAAACGCCCGCGCGCTCGGCCAAGAACTTTTGGCTCCAGTTTAGCCAAGCTCGCGCCGCGCGGCTCTGCTGCGGCGCAATTGACATAAGCTAATTTGGCCAACCCAGGCTTGGATGTCAATGGCCAATGCGAGCTATTTTAGTTGACTCTAACTTTGTAGAAGGCTAATTTAGCCAACGTAGGATATTATAGCGTGTTGTTAACGTAGCTTGATGCAACATTATCTCCTCAATCCCGCCGCCAAGACCCTTCGGGTCGCGCAGGTCGCTCGCATGACGGATGAGGAAGCCCATCAAGCCTTCCAGCTCATTCGGTGGTCGGATACTCGCGGGGAGCCTGTATGCCCGCGCTGCCAATGTGCTGCCTCGTATCGGTTCAAGGCACGCCCCGTCTGGAAGTGCAAAAACTGCGAAAACCAGTTCAGCGTGACGAGCGGAACGATCTTCCAAGATCGCAAACTTCCTATCCGCGACTACTTGCTGGCGATCGCGTTGTTCGCCAATGGCGCAAAGGGCCACAGCGCTTTGCAGTTGAGTCGCGATCTTTGCGTCAGATACCGCACGGCGTTTCGGCTGCTCCACAAGATCAGGGAAGCCCTTTCCCATGAGCGAGCAAACGCGAAGGCCGCCGGCCACGTAGAAATCGATGGTTTGCACGTCGGGGGGTACGTCAAGCCGGCCAACCGAAAAGAGAACCGCCGAGACCGACGCCTTTCCGTCAATCGCTCGCGCAAACGGCGCGTCGTCATCGTCATGCGTGAGCGCGGCGGAGTCACTCTTCCGTTCGTCGTCAAATCGGAAGAAGCGGCGGTGCCGACGATCACAAAACGCGTAAAAGCTGGCAGCACAATATTCGCGGACGAGGCGAGCTGCTGGGACGTGCTACAGGCGCACTTTCTCACGAAGAGGATCAACCATAGCGAATGCTATGCGGACGGGAGACCAGTACGAACTTAGCCGAGTCATTTTTCAGCAGGATAAGGCGAGCCGAAATGGGCATCCATCATCGCATCAGTGGCAAGCATCTCGGCGCTTATGCGTCAGAGATGGCGTGGCGCGAAGACAATCGTCGGGTGAGCAACGGCGAACAGTACTTGGCGGCGGCTAGTTTGGCGCTGAAGCATCCTGTGAGCACTCGGTGGTGCGGTTACTGAGGCGTACTCCTGATCATCCAGAGCTTGAAGCTGTCTGGGCCGGGCTCTTTCGACGCGACTCCACGCTGTTCCCACATTCTCAGACATGCCCCAATTCGTTTGACCATTAGCTTGAGCAGGCGCTCATTCTGCGTATCGAGTCCCCGCTCTGCCATCACGCGCTGCGCGATCTCGGCTGAAGTTAGTGGCCGTTTGGCGTTGCGCAGGGTCGAGAGAACAATGCGCGACACCTCTCCCCTGAAAGCGGCATGTCTCGGTGGGAGGGGCTTGGATTTGATTGCCTCTAGGATCACGTCGGGCGCAAACAGGTGGATGGCCGCGTCGATGTGATCGAGGTCAATTACAAGCTGCCGTAGCTCGTCTTGACGGTGTTCGATCTTGCCGGCAACCTCGGCGCGCTTCGCAATCAATCCTGTAACGACGTGTGGATCTGCCATTCAAGGCAAGATAGCCGCTCCCTCATCGCTTGCAATTTTCACAAGGTGAGTCAGAGGGCTAATACCGGAAAAAACGCCTGGGCTTCGACCCCGGTTCCTCCCTTGGCGCTGCCGCATGAGGCGATCTCGCGGCCGATTTGTTGGCCGGTTACCATGTTTCAGCCGGGTTTTTCGCTAGCTTGGTCGAGTCGCGCTGACTGATTGGGGGATGCCATGGGTGCGATTTTAATTCGCTGCCCGACGACGGACCAACTGGTGCCCGTAGGCATCGACACCGACAAGGACAGCTTCGATGCGCTGCCCAACGTCGAGGCGAGGGCCGTTCGCTGCCCGCATTGCGGCAAAGACCATACGTGGTCGCGAGAGGATGCGATCCTGGGGACGACCTGCCGGCCGGTCCGTACCAAATAGGCAGCGCGTGGCCGCTCAGGCAGCGGCTAGCTTTTCCAAGGCTGGAAGATCGGCGATGCGCAGGCGCCCGTTGTCGGCGGCCGCAACCATGCCGCGGCGCTCGAGCTCGCGCAGGGCCGCGACGAGCCCGTCGAGAGTCATGTCGAGATGCAGGGCGACGTCGCCCGAGGCGATCTCGTCGGCAACGAGCGTCGGGTCGCGGCCTTCCACCTCGCTCATGTGCGAGAGCGCCGACAGGAACGAAGCGACGCGCTCGACCGGCTTGCCCTCGCCGCTTTTCACGGTGACCTCGCGCAGGTAGTCGAACTCGCGATCGCCCGCCGCCGCATAGCGCGCGGCCAACTGGCCATCGGTTTCGAGCAGATCGTCGAACTCGTCGGCGGTGACGAGGCTCACCGCCGTCTCCACCATCGCCTGCGCGGTCGAGACGTGCGACTGAAGGTGCCCGAAGCCGACGATATCGCCGGGGAAGGCGAACTCGATGATCTCGCGGCGGCCGTCCTCCCAGCGGAGGTAGTGGCAAAGAGCGCCGCTCTCGACGCGATAGAGCTTGCCGCGCTTGTCGCCGGTGTGAAAAAGGACTTCGCCGCGCGCGAGCGAGCGCGAAGGACTCGCGCCGCCGCAGCGGACACGAGCGCTATGGGCGGCGCAGGATTCGGTTTGAGCAACTGCAAGCATCACGCACACTCACTCTCTGGCAGATGAGGTGGGGACTGGATTTGCCACAATCAAGTCAAAATTCGGCATGCGCCCCAGGCATCAAGGTGGTTTTGTTAATATGCCCAACGCCGCTCTTTTGATGCTGTTCCGTAAGTAGCAGACGAATTCTTTTCTCTTGCAGCCGAATTTTTATGCACTTCGCGCAGCCCCCCTCCGTGCGCGGTTCCCGAAAATCGCTGCGCAACTGCGCAGAAATGCGCTTAACGCGGCTGGAACCTCATCGTTACTGGATCGTTTGCCATGCCAGTTGCCCAAACGGGCAGCGCAGGCCGGCCGGAAAATTTGGATCGGCCAGGGAGAGTTTTCGGAAAAGAGGATGCAGCGAACATGAAAAAAATTTGCACCGCGGCTTCGCTTGTTGCGCTGATGGCCATGCCGGCTTTCGCGCAGGATTCCACTGCGCCAAGCCCAGCCTCGCCGTCGGCGCCGGTTGAGAATGTCGCACCGGCTCCCGCTCCGAGCGCGGCATCTGCTCCCGTCGTGACGCCGGACGCGGCCATCCCCGACAAGACTGCAGACAAGGGCTCCGCCATGGCTGCCGGTCTCGGCAGCGAGGTCGCCGCGTCCGACCTTCTGAACCAGAAGGTCAAGAACTCCGCAAACGAAACCGTCGGCGACATCAACGATCTCTCGATCGGCAGCGACGGCAAGATCGCAGCCGTGATCATCGGCCTCGGCGGTTTCCTCGGCATGGGCGAGAAGAACGTCTCACTGCCCTATGACCAGCTCAACTTCTCCCGCGATGCCAACGGCTATCTCATCGTGACGGTCAACGCCACGAAGGACAGCCTACAGGCGGCGCCGGAATGGAAGAAGCCTGCGCGCTCGTAAGCGCACGCTGAGCCAAACAAGACCGCTGGCAAAGCGGCGTCCGTCTCTCGTCGAAACTTGGCGGTCCGGTGCACAGGCCGGGCCGCCGTTTGCCGCCAGACTGCATGCGCGGGAACGCCGTCGCGACACGAGCGTTCGCTCGTTTTGGGAGGTATCCAACATGCCTGATACAACCGCACCTGTTCTGACGCCGACCGAAGCCCGCCAGGCCTCGCCCCGCCGCCTCAACCTGCACGTCCTCATTTGGTCGATGCTGCTCGCGGTCGTTGCCGCCGCCGTTCTCTACTACGGCGTCTATGCCAAGCCCGACAGCTCCATCGGCCTGCCCAAGGAGCAGCCCGCGTCATCGGCGCCGCCACCCGCTACGACGGCTCCGGCCGCGCCCGAGGCCATCCCGGCCACTCCTCCGCCGACAAATCCATAACTCAATCGTCGCGGGTCACACGTTCGTGAGGGCCCGCAACGATCCCCGCGTTGCGTCGTTGCCCACGCGCAGTCGCCCCAAACGAAGGGGCGCAACAGGAGGATGTAATGAAATACCTGATGATCATTTCGAGCATGGTGCTGGGTCTGGCAATGCCGGCCCTGGCGCAGGACGCACCGCCGGCGGCCGACTCTGCCAAGCAGCAGGGCACCGTGCAGCCGCCGACCAACCGCTTGGACAAGCTCATCCCGAGCATGAAGGGCCCGGATGCTGCGGCTCCTTCTGACGACTCGTCCTCGGGCGCCGCCAGCGGCGAGCAGGGCAAGGGCCCGCAGTCCCCTACGAAAAGCGTGGGCGCTGCCGTCCCGACCATGAAGTCGCCGAACGCAGCGAGCGACCTGCCGAGCGAGCAACCTTCGCCGAGCAAGTAACGTCGCTCGAAACTTCCGCTGAGAAAGGCAGGCCGGAGCCATCCGGCCTGCCTTTTTCATTTGCGCCGAGGCGCATCTGCGCACGCCCAATTTGCGCCGTGTCAGCGATTCGCTATAAGGCTCGCCTCGATCCATTCGATTGCACCACGGGGCGCCGGAAGCTCATCTCTTTATGGCAAAAAACAGCAAAGACGCGAAGCCCGAACCGCGCTTGCCGAAGGGGCTTCGCGACATCGAGGCAGCCGAGCTGCGCCAGCAGCGGGACATGCTGGGCAAGATCCGCGCGGTCTATGAGCGCTACGGCTTCGAGCCGCTGGAGACGCCTGCGTTCGAGTACACGGATGCGCTCGGCAAGTTCCTGCCCGACCAGGACC
>CAXMLT010000035.1:0-5851 GCA_964194245.1 uncultured Hyphomicrobium sp. | reverse complement strand
GAGCCGATCCCCAAGAACCGCGCCCTCGTCGAGGTCAAGCGTCCGCCGCGGCCGCGGCCGGTGAAGGGCAGTCGGCGCGCCTGGATACCCATCGCATTCAAGCTTCTCATCGGCGTCGGCGTCGCCAGCGCGGCTGTTGCCTTGCAGGATCGCTTCCCGCGTTTTGAAAGCCGTGGCGAGGCCGTGCCCCTCAGCCAGACGCAGTCGCTGCAGACGCCGGGGCGCCCGGCCGTTGTCACGCCCATCGCGGAGGTCGAGGCGCATCGCGGCGCCATCACCGGCATGGCCTACAGCGACGACGGACGCTGGATCATAACCGCGGGCGAGGACGCCACGCTGAAAGTGTGGGACGCCGCCTACCACACGCTGATCCGCACTATCGAGCTCGACGACGGTCGCGCCACCGCGCTGGCACTCAACGGCACGCGCGCGCTGACCGGCCACGCCAACGGTAAGGTGGTGCTGTGGGACCTCGAACGCGCCGCCAAGGTCGCGACCGTCCAGCGCAACGAGGCCAATATATGGGCGGTGGTGTTCACCGGCGACGCGACGCGCTTTGCCACCGCGAGCCACGATTGGAAGGTGACGCTGTGGGACGCCAACCAGCCGTCGGCGCCGCTGCACGTGTTCGACGGCCACGAGAACGCGGTGCAATCGCTCGCCTATTCTCCGCAGACGTTTCTGCTAGCATCCGGTAGCGCGGACAAGACCGTGCGCCTGTGGGACCTGCAGACGCTGAGCCTCAAGCGCACCCTCAACGGACCGCGCGATTTCGTGACCGCGCTCGCCTTCTCCCACAATGGCCGCAACCTCGCCGCCGGCTCGCTCGACGGGCGCGTCGACGTGTGGTCGATCGGATACGGCCGCCGGCAGCGCTCGCTTACCGGTCACAAGGGGCGCGTCTCCGACGTAGCCTTCTCGCCGAGCGAGGACCTGCTTGCCTCCGCCAGCGAGGACGGCACCGTGCGCGTCTGGGACGTCCGGCGCGGCCGCATCCTGCGGGCCCTGAGCGGCCATAGCGGCGGCGCGACCGCTGTCGCCTTCGCGCCCGATGGGCAGCATCTGGCGTCGGCCGGCGCCAACGGCATGATGCGCTTCTGGGCCGCACCGCTCGCGCAACTCGCGACCGAATAGCCTGGCGGCCAATCGTTCTTTTCGTTTTCCGCGAACTATGACAATGCGCGCGCTTGCGTCGCTCGACGGATCGCGCGAACGGCGGCAGAATGCGCGCCCTTCGACAAGCCAAGGCGGCGGCCCCATGGAATTCGACGCTCTCCTGCTCGCCCGCATCCAGTTCGCGTTCACGATCTCGTTCCACATCATTTTTCCGAGCTTCACGATCGGGCTCGCGGCCTTCATCGCGACGCTGCTCGTGCGCTGGCGCGCGACCGGACAAGACCACCTGCTGCGGCTTGCGCGCTTCTGGACCAAGGTGTTCGCGGTCTCCTTCGCGATGGGCGTCGTCTCGGGGATCGTCATGTCCTACGAGTTCGGCACCAACTGGAGCCGCTTCTCGGTCGTGGTCGGCAACGTGATGGGGCCGCTGCTCGGCTACGAGGTGCTGACCGCGTTCTTTCTCGAGGCGACCTTCCTTGGCATCATGCTGTTCGGCTGGCAGCGCGTGCCGCCAAACCTGCACGTGATCTCTGCCATCCTCGTTGCGCTGGGCACCTCGCTCTCGGCGTTCTGGATCCTCTCGGCCAATAGCTGGATGCAGACGCCGGCCGGGCACGAGGTGCGCGACGGCATCGCTTATCCTGTCGATTGGATCGCCGTCATCTTCAATCCGAGCTTCCCCTACCGCTTCGCGCATATGTTCACCGCGGCCTATCTCACGACCTCGCTCGTCGTGCTGGCGGTCGGCGCGCGCTACCTCGTCGCCGGTCGCTTCCGCGAGGAAAGCCGCACCATGATGCACATGGGGCTCGGCATGGTGGCGCTGCTGGCGCCGCTGCAGGTCTTCCTCGGCGACCAGCACGGCCTCAACACGTTGAAATATCAGCCGGCAAAGATCGCGGCGATCGAGAGCCACTGGGAAGGGTCCGATCCGGGCGCGCTCGTCCTCTTCGCGATCCCCAACTCGCGCGAGGAGCGCAACGACTTCGAGATCGCGATCCCGAACCTCGCGAGCCTCATCCTGACCCACGAGCTCGACGGGCGCTTTCCCGGCCTGAAGGAGTTCAAGCCCGACGACCGTCCGCCGATCTTCCCCGTGTTCATCGCCTTCCGCCTGATGGTCGGCCTCGGTGTCTTGATGATCGCCATCGGATGGGTCGGTGCGTGGCTATGGTTGCGTGGGCGCCTATTCGAGACGCGCTGGTACCTGCAGTCCGTGCAATACGCCTGGCCGCTCGGCTTCATCGCCATCCTCGCAGGCTGGTACGTGACCGAGGTCGGCCGTCAGCCGTGGATCGCCACCGGTATCCTGCGCACGGCGGACGCGGCCTCGCCCGTTGGCTTCGGCGCGGTGCTGTTCGGACTCGTCCTGTTTGTGCTCGTCTATGGCGTCGTGTTCTCGATGGGCATCTACTACATCAATCGCTTGATCGAATACGGTCCCAAGGGCGCCGCCACCGCGCCGACCGAGGGCGTGCCATCGCGGCCGTTGTCGGCGGCCGAGGATGCGGCGAACGTCGCCATGGAGGAGACATAAGGCCATGGATGCGATCGCCTTTTGGCTTCCCCTCGTCTGGGCCGCGCTCATCGGCATCGCGGTCGCGCTCTACGTCATCCTCGACGGCTTCGACTTAGGCCTCGGCATTCTGTTCCAGCTCGAGCCGAAGGAGAACTGCCGCGATCTGATGATGAACTCGGTCGCCCCCTTCTGGGACGGCAACGAGACCTGGCTCGTCCTAGGCGGCGCCGGACTGCTCGTCGCCTTCCCGCTCGCCTACGCGGTGATCATGCCGGGGCTCTACCTGCCGATCATCATCATGCTCTTGGGGCTCGTGTTCCGCGGCGTCGCCTTCGAGTTTCGCTGGGCCGCGAAACCGAGCCACGAGTTCTGGGACAACGCCTTCTCGTGGGGCTCGATCGTTGCGACATTCATGCAGGGCGTGGTGCTCGGCGGCTACCTGCAGGGTATCGAGGTGAAGGGCAAGGCGTTCGCCGGCGGCTCGCTCGACTGGTTCGCACCCTTCCCGCTGTTCACCGGCGTAGCGCTGCTCGGCGGCTACGCACTGCTGGGGGCAACCTGGCTCGTCATGAAGATCGACGGGCCGCTCGCCGAGGACGCGCGCGGCTGGGCAAAGAAGCTCCTGCCCGCGGTGCTCGTCATCATGGCCATCATCAGCGTGTGGACGCCGCTCGCCTTCGAACGCATCGCCGACCGTTGGTTTGCCTGGCCCAACATCCTCTACCTCTCGCCGGTGCCGATCGCGACTGCGATCCTCGCGTGGGCGTGCTGGCACGGATTGAACACGGGCCGCGAGGTGGTGCCGTTCCTTTGCGCGGTTGGGCTGTTTCTGTTGGGCTTTGTCGGGCTGGCGATCTCGAACGTGCCGTATCTGGTGCCGCCGTCGATCACGATCTGGGAGGCCGCGGCCGTGCCCCAGTCGCAGATCTTCACGCTCATCGGCGTGCTCATCATGCTGCCGGTGATCCTCGGCTATACGGTGTTCGTCTACTGGACGTTCCGGGGAAAGGTGCGCGAAGGCGAGGGATATCATTGAGCTTTAGGCTCGCGTGGAGGCCAAAGCGTTGCCATCATCGCTTTGCATCGTGACACCCCCGATTCCAGCCGCTGCGCCCTGAGCAGCGGCATCGCCACCCACTGACACCGAGTTCGGAGGCCGCATGTTCGGTTGGCGCAAGCGCAACGACGGATTCGAATGGCGCGAGTACGTGCGCACCACCATCCTGGTGCGGCGCAGGAACCGGCGCGATCGCGTCGGTGAGGTCGCGAAGGACGCGGTTCACAACCTCAAGGCCGCGGGCCAGCGTGGGGCCGCCGCCGGCGCGGTTGGGGCGCAGGCACTCGGCCGCGGCGCCGCTGCCGCCGGGCAGAAGGGCGTCGTCTACGGCGCCGCCGGATTGCGCGCCGCCGACAACAAGCTGCGCGCCGGCCTGCCTGTGCTCGGCTCCGGCCTCAGGATGTTCGCCGTCACACTCTACACGGCGTTCCTCGCGCTGCTGACTGCGCTGCTAAAGGCCGCGTCGTGGTTGTGGGACACGCTCGCCCCGCTGCTCGCAGCCGGATGGCGCCGGCTCGACCCGTTGCTCGCGATACTGCGCCAGCCGAGCTTGAGCGTGCCGCTCGCCATCGCCGGCGCGGTTGCCGTGTTGGGCGGGGCGGGGCGCATCCTCTCTGCGCGCGGCGACAGCGACGCCGTCATCGCGCTGCTGATCGGCTTGCTGATCCTCTCCGCACTGCTCGCCGCCCGCTGGTCCGAGGGTCGGCCCGAGTGGGTCGACGCGTGGCTCGAAAGCGGCCGTGAGCGCTTTGGCTCCATCGGACGCGGCGTTGGCGTCGCCGTCGTGCTGCTGCTCGTCGTCGGCGCGGCCGTGCTCGGATGGCGCGCGATCGGTGCTTCGTCGGGACATGGCGGCTCAGTCCGCGACGCTTCTGAGGTCGAGGGTCGCGGTTACGCGCTCACGGGCGATACGCTGCGCGTCGGGCGTACGACGGTGCGCCTCTCCGGCATCGAAGCGCCCGTTCCCGGACAGACGTGCGAATCCGCCAACGCTGCCTCGTGGCGTTGCGATGCCGTGGCCCGCGATGCCCTGGCCCGCGCGCTCGCCAAGGGCCGCGTGCGTTGCAAGCTCGGCAGCGAGGACGGCGACGGGCGCCGCTTCGGCACCTGCCACACAGGCGAGAAAGACATTGCCGCCGAGCTCGTTAACGGGGGCCACGTCTTCGCGACATCAGGGCTATTTACAACCTATGGCTCGCTCGAGAGCGCGGCGCGGGCCAACAAGGTCGGCGTTTGGGGCGGGGAAGCCGCGCGTCCCGACGATTATCGGGCGCAGAAATGGGAAGAAGCCAAACGCGATGCCCCCGATGGCTGTCCCATCAAAGGCAATCTAAAAGGCGGACGCCGGATTTATACTTTGCCTTGGGCGCAAGGCTACGAGCGCGTGCGCATGAGCGGCAAGGGCGACCGCTGGTTCTGCAGCGAATCCGAGGCACGGCAAGCCGGCTGGAAGCCCTCCGAGCAGTCCTGAGGGCAAGGTATCCTTTCCAGAACGAGAAAGCCCGCGCTCCGGGGGAAGAGCGCGGGCTGCAATGCGTGACGCCGCTTAGGGGGGACAGGTGGGAGGGCGCCACGTTGGAAACAGAATTGAATACCATTTCCCTGAAGTAGGCAAGTTGTTCTTTCGGCCCGTCTCCGAAACGTTAAAGAACAATTACAATGGCGGCTCATTTTAGATTGCAAACGACTTTGCTTCGCGATGCAGCATTACTGCAATCGCCAATTGCACTTCTGATCAGCGTTCGCGCTCGCGTTCGTCCGGCCGCACCTCGATGTCCACGAGCCCGCTCGAGCGGATCACCGTCGCCTTCACGGCCTTGCCGATGCGATGCTCATCCAGCAGCCGGAAGACATCGTCGACGCCCGTCACCGGCTCGGCGTCGAGGCGCACGAGGATATCGCCGGCCTTGAAGCCGCTTTGATCGGCCGGGCTGCCGGCCTGCACTTCGCGGATGCGAACAGCGCTCCCCTGCGCCAGCCCGGCCTTGTAGGCGAGCCGCGCCGAAACTGGAATCTGCTCGGCGACAATTCCGATGCGACCGCGCCGCACGCGGCCGTGCGCGAGGATCTGGGTCAATACGTGCATCGCCGTATTCGCTGCAACCGAGAAGCAGATGCCCTGCGCACCCATGATCATGGCGGTGTTGATGCCGATCACC